>DNHM01000096.1 GCA_003485885.1 Acidimicrobiaceae bacterium | reverse complement strand
CGCCAACGACACCGAGGCAGTTTTGGCCGTCGCTAACGACGCCACCAACGACGACGGCAGATCCGCTGATTCTGGACCTCGGTCTGTCGGCAATGCGACTGCCGACCTGTTCGAAGGCACCTTCGATACCGCCGAGCGCCAGGAGATTCTGGCCAGGTTGTATCCGGATGCTGGCGAGGCTTTTGCCCGTATCTTCATCCCTGACATCAATGTCGACCAGATCACTGTCGAGGGCGTCTCGGTCGAGGACCTGCGCAAGGGTCCTGGCCACTACCAGACCACACCGAATCCCGGTCAAGCAGGCAATGCCGCCATTGCTGGACACCGCACCACCTACGGCGCACCGTTTCACCGGATCGATGAACTACAACCTGGCGACCCCATTTTCGTGACTACAGCCCAGGGCACGTTCGAATATCGCGTGCTCGGTTTCGAAGACCCCCGAGACCCCGCAGGCCCCGACCTTGGATATTTCATTGTGGCCCCGAGTGGCACTCAGGTACTTGACCAGAAGGAGGGTCAGAACATCTTGACCCTGACCGCGTGTCATCCGAAGTACAGCGCGCGGCAGCGCATCATCGTGCAGGCTGAGCTTGTCGGCGAACCAGCGCCGACCATTCCACGCGCAGACGCAGCTGAACTCGGAGCAGTGACACTCGCCAATGAAGACATCGACGAACGAGCGGCTGCCGCCCAAGCTGTCGACGGCGACGCCGAGGTACCGTGAAGAGGAACAAGTAATCATCGGCGACGACGTTGCAGCCGACGATGACCCAAGCGTCGATGCCGACGGCAATCCAATCGAGCCTGATGACGACGACGTCGCTGCTGGTCTCGGGAGCCCAGACGATGACAGCGCCGATTCCCAACCCGGCGCTGCCGACGAGGCGACCACCGAAGTCGCAGACGCCGCCGAAGGTGTAGATGGCGACGTCGTCGCTGACGATGAGGCCGACGTCGTGGATCTGACCGGAGATGGGGCTGAACTCGCTTCGTCTCAAACCACACAAAGCACCGACGACTTTGGCGAAGGCCTAAACGGCGATTCAACAAAGGTGAAACCTGCCGTCATGTGGGGAATCTCTGGACTCTTTATCTGGATCGCAGCCTGGTTCATGGGCAATCGCCTCGACCGCAAATGGACGTTGTACGCAGTGGGTCTTGTTCCGTTCGCGATCGTATTGTGGTCTACGTTCGTCAACGTTGACCAGGCCTTGCCCAGCTACTAGCGGGGCAAGACTCTACGCTCGTCTCATGCGTTGGTTTCTACTTGGGTGCGCGCTCGCACTCACCGCGGTGGCATGCGCTCGTGGCAGCGCCGACGGCGAAACCATCGGACCCGAGATCATCGTCGAAGCTGAACCAACATCCGACACCTTCGACGCCAGCGACCCGGAACAACTTTCCGGTGTGTCGACAAACCCATCGAATATCACAGCAGGCGACTGCTTCAACGAGTACGTCTATCAAGACCGGGCTGACTTCCTGCAGCAGATCACCACGCTCGTAGGTTGCGATGGTCCCCATGACCGCGAGGCCTACTTCCTCACGGAGTACCCAGCCGACGACGACGACCCCGCCCCTGCTGAAGAGACGTTGCGTCGGTGGGCCGAGCGTGCGTGCCTCGACGAGTTCGAGTCGTTCGTTGGCCTGGAGTACGTGCTATCGAAACTTGAGATCGGCGCCATTGTGCCGAGCTTTGAGACCTGGACCGACGAAGGCGACCGCAATGTGATCTGTTTCGTCTTCCCTGACGAAGACGGCCGCCGGTTGCGCACCTCGGTTGCCGACTCGGGACTCTAGCTCCACCCGTCGACGCACATCCTGGGTCTCTCGGTCGGCTGCAAGCTACTGGACGGCGGCGGTACCGTTCGCTGGTGGCGAACCGTCCAGAACCTGAGATCGAGATCACGCAACCTTTGGTACGAGCGCTACTACGTGACCAATGCCCGACCCTCGCCAACCTCCCATTGCGGGAGCTCTCACGGGGTTGGGACAACACCAACTTCCGCCTAGGTGATGATGCGATTGTACGAGTGCCGCACCGACAGGTGGCCGCCCCATTGGTCCTGCACGAACAGTCGTGGTTGCCGATCCTTGCAGCGCAACTCGACATGCCCATTCCGTCGCCCATCCACACCGGTACACCAACGTTGGACTTTCCCTGGCCGTGGTCGGTCACACCGTTCTTCGCCGGAGCCGATGCTGTTGGTCACACTCTCAACAATCCGACAAACACCGCCACGCTGCTTGGCACGTTCTTTCGACAACTGCACACCACTGCGCCAACCGACGCTCCGGTCAACAAGTTTCGTGGTTGCCCACTCGTTAATCGAGCAACGTCCTTCGCTACGAATGTGGACCAAATCGACGACCAGTTCGACCGGGATCGCATCACGGCAATCTTCGACACCGCCTGTGCGATCCCGTCTTCTTCCGAACACGTCTGGCTGCACGGCGACCTTCACATGCGCAATATGGTCGTCGACCATGGCGAACTCAGCGCGGTGATCGACTGGGGTGATATCTGCGCCGGTGACCGGGCAACCGACCTTGCTGGTGCTTTTATGCTCGTGCCCGGCCACATCGATACGGTCGCCGACCACGCTGGTGCCGATGACGCAGCATGGGAACGAGCACGAGGCTGGGCTGCCCACTTCGCTGTCGTCTATCTCGCTCATAGCGACGATGATCCCATCATGGAACGTATTGGCACCGATCTGTTCACCACCCTGCTTGCGCTCTAGCTGCAACGATCCCTGAGAACCAATACACCTGGACAATTCAGGATGAGATCAGCTGTTGTATCGTCGAGCAACCACCAGAAACCGAGCAACCACCAGAAACACGGAGTACTGCTATGCCTGCAGAGATGATCGAATTCGCCGTCAACGGCACCAACGCTCGGGGATACCTCGCAACCCCGACAAGCGGCAGTGGCCCCGGGATCATTGTGCTGCAGGAGTGGTGGGGTCTCGTCCCTCAGATCAAGGCCGTGTGTGACCGGTTGGCCGAAGCTGGCTACACCGCTCTGGCACCCGATCTCTACCACGGCGAAATGGCCGAACACACCGAGATGGACAAGGCGGGTGCACTCATGACCAACCTGCCACCTGATCGCGCCGCCAAGGACATGTTGGGTGCGGTCGAAGCCCTCCTCGCACACGATGCATGCACCAGCAGCACCGTTGGTGTTACCGGCTTCTGTATGGGCGGTCTACTCACCTTGCGGTTGTGCGCGCTCGGGGGCGACAAGATCAGCGTGGCTGCTCCGTTCTACGGTGCGCCACTTGGCGACGATTCCATCGACTGGTCTGGACTCAGCGCCAAGGTCGAGGGTCACTTCGCAGCGAACGACGACTTCTTCCCGCCCGAGACGTGTGAAGCGCTCGCTGCCCAGCTCCGCGAGCTCGGCAAGGACGTGAACTTCCACGTGTATCCCGGTACTAGCCATGGTTTCACCAACGAAGAAAACCCCATGGGTGCATGGGACGAAGCAGCGACCGAAACCGCGTGGACACGCACACTTGCGTTGCTCGGGACCGTGGCTTAGTGGCCCAAGCGCCAGCGGTTGAGCGGTTCGTGGCCGCCGCAACCAAACTCGGCATCCAACCCGAGGTGAACACGTTCCCGAAAGACACGCGCACTGCTCAACAGGCAGCAGAAGCACTCGGGTGTGAGCTGGGCCAGATCGTGAAATCGCTCATCTTCAAAGCTGGTGACGAACTTGTGCTTGTGCTCACGTCTGGAGTCAATCGGGTCGACGAAACCAAAGCGGCCACGCTTTTTGATGTCGACAAGCTCGGGAAGGCCAACGCCGACGAAGCCCGAATCGCCACTGGGTTTGCCATCGGCGGCATCCCTCCGTGTGGGCATCCGACACCACTGCGATCGGTGATCGATACAGACCTGCTGACATGGCAAACAGTGTGGGCTGCAGCGGGTGCGCCCGATGCCGTGTTCGAGATAACGCCCGAACGCCTGGTCGAAATAACCGGTGCCACACCTTCTGCGGTCAGCTGAGCGCCCACCTACGACATCACAACCGTATTCGCCCGATCAATCAGCGGACAGCTAGCGTCGTAGTGGACCCAGACCCCAACTTGAGGAGCCAACCACCGATGAACGTCACGGATGCAGTGATGAAGCGAAAGTCAACCCGTGACTTCCTGCCCGATCCCATCGACGACGCCGTGATCCGAGAGCTGCTTGAGAAAGCGTCGCGGTCACCATCGGGCGGCAACGTGCAACCGTGGAAGATCTGGGTCATCAATGGTGACTCGATGGCCGGCTTCCGTCAGCACATGGTCGATGAACCTGCCACCACCGAGATGGAATACGACATCTACCCACCAAGCCTGTGGGACCCGTATCGCACCTATCGATTCGAGTTGGGCGAGCAGATGTATGCAAGCATCGGCGTCGGTCGCGATGACAAACCAGGTCGACTCAAGCAGTTCGCCCGCAACATGGACTTCTTCGGAGCACCTGCCGCGATCTTCTGTTACGTCGATCGGGGCATGGGTAAACCCCAGTGGTCTGATCTCGGCATGTTCCTCCAGACGTTCATGCTGCTCGCAGAAGAGGCTCGCTATCAGACCTGCCCCCAGGAGGCCTGGTCGGCCGCTCACGAACAGGTTCGCAGCTTCACCAATGCGCCGGAAGAACTCATGCTGTTCTGCGGGGTCGCCATCGGCAAGGCAAACACCGACCATCCCATCAACTCACTGGTCAGTGAACGGGCAACCGTCGATGTTTTCGCGACCTTCCTATGAGCCAAGTACCAGTCATCGATCTGTCAGCGCCAACACCTGAGTCGACCGCTGCGCTCGACGAAGCCTGTCGCGAACACGGCTTCTTCCTGATCAGTGGCCACGGAGCCGATGCACTGATCGAACGCACCTGGGAACAGGCTGCCCGTTTCTTCGACGCAGGTCCGCAGGTGACCGAACCGCTGCGCCGCACCGAAAACAACCCGCTGGGATACTTCGATCGCGAACTCACCAAACGCAAACGCGACCACAAGCAGGTTTTCGACTTCACTGATCCGAACACTCCGGAGCGAGACAAGTACAACCGGTGGCCCGAGAATCTGGCTGGCTTCCGCGACGCCATGGTCGAGTTCCACACCGAGTTCACCTCGCTAGCCACTCGTACCCTTGGCCTGCTGCACCAGGTCCTCGAACTGGGTCCCGAGTCACAAACCAAGATGGCGTTCAATTCGGCCAACAGCCCGGTCCGCCTCAATCACTACCCCGTGGGCGATCCCGTACCCGAAGATCAGCGCGACGGACTGATCGAGCTTGGCGAAACCGCACTTGGCTACCACACCGATCCTGGAACTCTGACCCTGCTTCTGCAGGACAGTACCGGAGGACTGCAAACCGAAGACCGCGACGGCAACTGGATCGATGTGCCGCCAGAGCCTGGCACGATCGTCGTG
>DNHM01000277.1 GCA_003485885.1 Acidimicrobiaceae bacterium | reverse complement strand
GAGCCATTGCAGTTCGTCGCACGCAGGTTCGGAGCTACCGATCAGGACCGTGCCGCCGGGTCCGGGACGAAAGTACACACCAACACCCGGGTCACTGACCAACGAGCCGGATTCGGTTGTGAACGACTCAGGCGCTGGCACCACATGGACTTCCTGGCGCAGCGGTCGGCTGGAGATTTTCATCTCGTCGGCCACGCCTGCGAGTCGATTGAGCGCGGAAGCTGCAGGGCCGCCAACATTGATCACGACCGGCGCACTGATGTGTTCGCCAGAGGCAAGCACAACACCATCTACCTTGCCGTCGCTCTGGGGTATCTCGATCACTGCCGAGTGCAGGCGGACTTCAGCCCCGTGGGAGCGGGCTGCGAACATGAAATTCTGAGCGGCCCGCATCGGGTCGTCGATGAAGCCGCCCTCTGTTGTGTAGTAGCCGGCAATGTCTGCGGTCGGTTCGTCAGCGAACTGGGGGTCGTCAACCGGCCGAGGCGGCCAGAAATCGCCCTTGGCTAACGCTGGCATTCTGGTTTGGATCTGGTCGCCAGTCAGGTCCTCGAACGGGATCCCGATGTCGCGAAAGATTGCGCTCACCTGTAGCCGGTTGTCGCCGGGAGTGTCGAGTGCCAGGCAACCCGTGGTTACCAGGTTGGCCATGCCGTCGGGGTCGGTCATGCCCAGGTGTCCGGCAAAGTCCTTCCACCGATGGGCTGCTTCCCACGCCGTAAGCACGGAGTCAAAGGTCGAGTAATTGAATCGTATGATCGCAGACGACGAACTGGTGGAGCCTGCCCCCACCGCTGGGCCGGCGTCGACGCAGACAACACTGCGGCCGCTGCGGGCGAGTTCGAGCGTGATCGATGCTCCCATTACGCCAGCACCAATCACTATGGCGTCATACCCCTGCGAGGCTGTGGTCTGAGACATCAACGCAATCTAGACCGTTTCTTGGTTGGAGAACATGACGGGCGGCTGACAGCTCCTTCGGCGTCTCCTTGTCCCGGCATGTTTTGTCTTGTCATGTTGCGAGCTAAGTTGCGTTTCAAGACCGACTAAGTTTAAAGTTGAAACTCGCTATGAGTTCACCAGCAAAACCCGCGGTCAACGCCACCGCCCGAGCTACCACCGACCTGGACGCCACAGATCTTGGTACATGTTCCATCGAGGCAACGCTCGATCTCGTCGGTGACCGCTGGACCCTGCTCATCATGCGTGACATCTTTCGGGGTGTTCATCGCTTTGGCCAGCTTCGTGACGACCTCGGTATTGCACGAAACCTGCTGACCGATCGACTCACCCGCCTGGTCGATGCTGACATTTTGCACAAAGTCCCGTATCAGGATCGCCCACTCCGGTTCGAGTATCGACTCACGCCCAAAGGTATGGATCTGTCGCCGTCACTGGTTGCGCTCATGGGTTGGGGCGACCGTTGGGCTGCCGACGGCCAGCCGCCCACATTGCTCGTACACGACGTATGTGCGACCCCCCTCGAACAAGTTCTTCTGTGTCCCACGTGTGATGAAACCGTGGGGCCAAGCCATATCCGATCTCGTCCCGGCCCCGGCCGACAGGAATAATGTGACTACCACTCACCACTCCCACAACAGCCCCAGCAGCGATGCAACCAACAGTGCAGCGCTACTGGAACTGCCGTTCACCGAGCTACTCGCTCGGGCACGTCAGGTCCGCGACGACACCTACGGAACCAGGGTCACGTACTCCCCCAAGGTGTTCATCCCGCTCACGATGTTATGCCAGGACAAGTGTGGATACTGCACCTTTGCCCAACCTCCAGCCCGTCTCGAATCGCCATTCCTTAGTCCCCGCGAGGTCCTAAAGATCGCACGCCAGGGTGCAAAGGTCGGCACGCACGAGGCGTTATTCACCCTGGGTGAGCGACCTGAACTTCGTTACCCAATCGCGCAGGAATGGCTGCGAGACAACGGCTACGAAACCACCGTTGACTACCTCGTTGCTATGTGCGAAATGGTTCGCAACGAGACCGGACTGCTGCCCCACGCCAACGCTGGCGCCCTGTACGCCGACGAACTCGCTCGGTTGCGCGAGGTCTCGCCGAGCCAAGGCATGATGATCGAGTCGCTGAACCCGAACCTCAAAGCCCACCGTGGCGCCCCTGACAAAGAACCACAACGTCGTTTGGACACCCTTGAGTGGGCTGGTGAACTCCAGATCCCGTTTACCACCGGGATCCTCGTGGGTATTGGCGAGTCGCTCCAGGACCGCATCGAGGCCCTCGAAGCCATCGCTGCATCACACCGCCGCCACGGTCATGTGCAAGAAGTCATCGTGCAGAACTTCCTGCCGAAAGACGGTACATCGATGCACCTATGGCCGCCGTGTGATCACGACGACTACCTGCAGGCCATCGCTCTTGCACGGCTGATCCTTCCTGCCGATATCCATCTCCAAGCTCCACCGAATCTGTCTGACGACTTCGGCGTGTTGCTCGACGCTGGCATCGATGACTGGGGCGGCGTGTCACCGGTTACCGCCGACCATGTAAATCCCGAACGGCCCTGGCCTGCGCTCGACCGTTTGGCAGCACTGACCGAAGCCAAAGGCCATGTGCTTGCGCCACGGCTCACCATCTACCCAGAGTTTGCCCTCGAGCCAGACCGTTGGCTCGACGACGCCAACCGCTTCTTGGTCATGGACCGCTCCGATGCCGAGGGGCTCGGTCGCGACGACCCAGGTGCCATTTTCCCTGAGCGCACCATGGAAGCCGCCAAGGTCGAAGATGGCGCCGATGTCGTCGTCATTGGTGACAAGTCCACTGTCTGGTACTCCGGAGCCGACAATCCGCCACCCGTACTGATCCCGAGCCATGCCTCTGCAGGTGGCGCAGTCGGCGAAGTACTTGTCGGTGTTCGTGCCGGCCAAGAGGTCGGCGAAGCTGAAATCGTCACGTTGTTCTCCGCTCGTGGCCCAGAAGTCGCAGCGGTTGCTGAACTGGCCAACGACCTACGCAAACAAGCTGTAGGCGATGTGGTCACGTGGGTGCATAACCGCAACATTAACTACACAAACGTGTGCACGTTCAAGTGTCGTTTCTGTGGATTCTCCAAGGGTCCTCTATCGCTGAACCTTCGTGGCAATCCGTACCTGCTCACGCTAGAACAGATGCAAGAACGTTGCGTCGAAGCCGCCGAGCTCGGTGCAACCGAAGTCACCTTGCAGGGTGGTATTCATCCGAGCTTCGATGGCGATTACTACATCGAAGTCACTCGGGCCGTCAAAGAGTCTGTCCCTGATCTCCACGTACACGGCTTCACCGCTCTCGAAGTGCACGAAGGCGCCAAACGACTCGACGTTCCCCTGGTCGAATACCTGCAAATGCTGAAGGATGCAGGCTTGGCTTCGCTTCCCGGCACCGCAGCTGAGATCCTTGACGACGAGGTGCGAGCCATCCTGTGTTCGGACAAGGTAAATACCGACGAATGGCTCGAAGTCCACGAAGCAGCTCACTCGATCGGTCTGCATTCGAACATCACCATCATGTGCGGTTCTATCGAACAGCCCATTAGCTGGGCCCGCCATATGGTCCGAACCCGGGCGCTTCAGAAGCGCACGGGTGGCTTCACCGAGTTCATCCCGTTGCCGTTCGTGCACATGGCATCGCCTATCTATCTGCAGCGTCAAGCCCGTCGAGGTATGACCTTCCGCGAGATCCTGCTTATGCACGCGGTTGGCCGCATTGC
>DNHM01000074.1 GCA_003485885.1 Acidimicrobiaceae bacterium | reverse complement strand
TCCCCTGAGCTACGAGGGCTTACGCAACAACAGCCGAAGTTGCCATTGCAGTCCCGCACTCTAGTGGCACAGATGATCTTTCAACAGCTGGATAGCGGTCGAAGACCGCGGAGCGGTCCTGGACTATGGAGTTGGAGGCTCGAAAACAGGATGAGCGGAACGAATCCGGGCTACCCCTACATGCCGCCCATGCCGTTTTCCATGATCTGCAGCACGGCAGGGCCGAGCAGCACCATGAGCAGTGGTGGGAGGATGCAGGTCACGAGCGGCAGCAGCATAAGAACGGGCAATTTCATTGCTCGTTCTTCGGCTCGCTGGCGACGTTTGGTGCGAAGTTCGTCGGCCTGGATCTGGAGCACGTCAGCAATTGACACACCGGTTTTTTCGGCTTGTGCGATTGCTCGAACGAAGTTGGTCATGTCGGGAACGTCGGCCCGTTCTTGAAGCCCTTTGAATGCGTGGGTACGGCTCATGCCGAGACGTACGTCGTGAAGGAACCGGCCGAGCTCTTCGGACAGGGGTCCTGTGGTTGAGTCGACGGTTCGGGCGATGGCCTGCTCAAAGCTCAGACCAGCCTGCACCGTAATAGCGATCTGGTCAGCGATGTCTGGCAGCTCGCCTTGGATAGCTTCCTGGCGGTCACGGGCCCTGTTCGCCAGATACACGTCGAAACCGCGCCAGCCGACGCCGACAACGATTGCGGCGAGCAAGATGCCCTTGTTCCCGGAAACGCTTCGCCAAGCTAACAGGCCAAAAGTCAGGCCGCTTGCAAGCGAGATCGTTCGTGCGGTGGCTATGCGTTGTGGCGTCCAGGTTTGGGAGATGCCACCAGTAATAGCCATCTCGTGCAGCGTCACGATACGGCTTTGCGGAGTTGCACCGGTGAGGACGGTGTTGACCTTTTCGAGCCACGGTTTTACCACACGTTCAGAACGTGACCGGGCGAGGAGCACCTCGTGAAGATTCGACGAACCGCTCTCATCGCGGATCGGCTTTGGGGCCTGGACAGGGGCCGTGGCAAAGTCCATGGGATCGGTGGTAGCAACGGCCATCTGCGATATGCCCCGCATAAGCAGGAGGTAAACAAACATTGCTACCGAGATGCCCATGAGGGCGCAGCTTGCAAAAAGGAGAATCATTAGAATTTGAACTTTGCCATACGCGACAGCCAGATCGAGCCAACGACCAGCTGGGTGCCGGCGATAACGAGCATGAGTTTGCCGATCGGGTTGGTGAACATGGGGGCCATAAATTCGGGATTAAGGAATTGCACGGCGAGCATCAGTCCTGGCGGGAGCGCACTCAACACGAGGCCAGAGATACGGCCCTCGGCGGTCAGCGCTCTAACAGCACCGGCAACCTGGTTGCGAGCTCGAATGGTGGCGTCGAGTCGACGCAGGATGACCGACAGGTCACCACCGGTGCGATAGTTGATCTCGATGGCACGAACCACCCAATCGAAGTCCAAGCTGTCCATGCGGGCAGCCAGATCCTTGAACGACTCGATGAGATCGCGCCCGATACGGTTCTCGATGGTCACCCGCCGGAGCTCGTCACCCGCAGGCGAGGCCATGTCGGGTGCCATCGCAGCGATCGACTGCGGCAAACTCTGACCAGATCGCAGAGACGACGACAGCATCTGGAGTAGATCAGGTAGCTGGTCGGTGAAGGCTTCTTGGCGCTTCTGGATCTTGCGATTGAGCAGAAACCAGGCGATCACCGGAACAAAGATGCACATGAGCATGGTGACCGGAAGGCCACCACGAATGAGGCCCAGACTGCCGAGTACCAGGGAAGACGCAACTACACCCAACAACCATTCGCCGGAACGAAGCTGGCTTCCACTCTTCTCGAGCTTGACCTGCAGGCTATTGCCTGAACGCTTCTCGATGAGCTGCGTGGTCGAATCGACCATGCGTGCCTTCGCATCGTTGAAACCTTGCGCCGACTGCGAACTCTCGGCGCTCTGGCGAAGACCCGGAGCCAGGAGTTTGAAGCCGACATAAAGTGCGGCGAGGATCAAGGCGACGCCGCCGAGAAGAACTGGGTCAATCATCCTAATCCCATCTCCATTGCCATTGGATCGCCGAACAGCGAAGGCCGCAGCTCAATACCGTGATCGAGCAAGCGTTCTGCCACGAGTGGGCGCAAGCCCGTTGGCTTGAGCTCCGCGAGGTAGTTGCCGTGTTCGTCAATGCCTCGAGTTTCGAGGAGGAAGATGTCTGACAACGTGATCGTGTCACCTTCCATGCCAACAACCTCGGTGATGTGCGTGACTCGACGAGTGCCGTCGCGAAGTCGGCTGAGCTGCACAATCACATCGATAGCTGATGCGATTTGCTCACGGATGGCCCGGATCGGAAGATCCATACCAGCCATGAGTACGAGCGTTTCGAGACGAGCCACACAGTCTCGAGGACTGTTGGCGTGCAACGTGGTCAGTGAACCGTCGTGACCGGTGTTCATGGCCTGGAGCATGTCCAAAGCCTCGCCGCCACGGCACTCACCAACAACAATGCGGTCAGGACGCATACGCAGCGAGTTCTTCACAAGGTCTCGAATGGCGATTTCACCTCGACCCTCGACGTTCGCTGGGCGAGATTCGAGTCGAACCACATGGCGCTGGTTCAAGCGGAGCTCGACGGAGTCTTCGATCGTGATGACTCGCTCACCTTCGGGGATGAAGTTTGAGCAGACGTTGAGCAGCGTCGTCTTACCAGAACCGGTACCACCGCTGATCAACATGTTGAGTTTGCCGGCAACGAAGGCCTGCAGCAGGCCAACCGATTCCCAGGTCAAGGTCTGGTAGGAAACCAAGTCTTGTTCAGTCATTGCTGTCTCGGAGAACTTACGAATCGTGATGGAAGGACCATCGACCGCAAGGGGTGGGATGATGGCGTTCACACGTGAACCATCGGGAAGGCGGGCGTCGACCATGGGTGACGATTCGTCGATACGACGTCCGATGCGACTCACGATCCGGTCGATGACTCGTCGCACCTGAGCATCGGATTCGAAGCGTGCGCTGGTTTCGTAGATCTTGCCGGCACGTTCGACGAACACCTGGTTCGGGCCATTAACCATGATTTCTGATACGAGCGGATCTGCGAGCAGCGGCTCGATTGGGCCGTGACCAAGAATGTCGTGCAGTAGTTCGTCGCCGAGTTGATCGAGTTGGGCCTCGCTGTATGCCGATGTGTCCTGATTTAGGAGAACGTCGGCGAGGCCTTCGATGACTAAGACGTGAAGCTTTTCTTCACTGACGGTGCTGTCGGAGAGAAGAGAACCAAGTCGGACCGTCAACGCGTCCTTGGCTGAGTGTTTAAGATCGTTGAGCTCTTCGGTCAGAGGCGGCCGCTCGA
>DNHM01000569.1 GCA_003485885.1 Acidimicrobiaceae bacterium | reverse complement strand
GTAGTCTTGGGCGCCGACTTCGCTTATGCCGACCATGAACGATTGCAATTCCTTGCGCTGATCATCAGCCGAGAACGGCACGAACGACCGGACAATCACGAACTCCTGTTTGGTGTCATCAGGCAACCGCAGCAAGCTGTAGTACGGGTCGACCCGGTCTTCGGAGGAAGATGAAACACCTTGGGCGTTGGTCGTTGAGGTGAGGTCTGCACCGAGCACGCCACCTGGATCCTGCGCAACGGCCCATTCGTCGCTGCCTTCGAGCAAGTCAGCAGTCTCATCAATATCGATGTGGTACTTGGCCCACATGTTCGTCTGGATGGTGAAGATGTCTTCGGGGTAACGCAGATTGTCGAGCAGCGATTCGGGCATCTCGGTCATCGGGCGAAGCAGTTCAGGGAACACCTTCTGCCAAGCAGCGATGATGGGATCCCCACTGTCGCCCACGTACAGGATGACCGTGCCGTCATAGGCATCGACCGTGACCTTCACCGAATTACGGACGTAATTGAAGCCTGAACGCAGGCCAGACCCCGAACCCACATTGAGATTGTTGCGAGTCTGTGCGTATGGGTAGTTGCTGGTCGTGGTGTAGGCGTCGACCACAAACAGGATGCGTCCGTCGACAACGACGGGGTAAGGATTGCGATCGAACTCGAGGAATGGCGCGACCTTCTCGACGCGATCACCAATATTGCGGTTCCACACAAATCGGCTGTCGTCTCGCACAAAGTCAGAGATCAGTGGATCAATGCTCTGAAAGCGCAACGCGAACATTGATCGACGCCAGAAGCTACCGGCGATCACACCGCCCTCACCTGCATAATTATGAGAGATCCGGGTGCTGCCATCGATCGAGTCGATCTCATCGCGGTCGGTATCGACAATGGCGTAGCCGTCCATATTTTCGCCGTAGTAAATACGCGGCTGATCAATCGGTATGTCGTCTTCGATGTCGTTCTCAAGCGGCACGTCGCCAATAAAGAAGGTCGGCAAGCTATCGCGGATGAGGTTCGCCGGTGCAAGGGCCAAACCGTTGCCGTGGGTGAAGCTGAGCACTTCGCTTTCCCAGCCGCTTTCAGGAATACCCGAGGGGTTGAGCTCGCGGGCGCTGATCAGTACCTGAGTAGGTACTCCGTCGATGACGTAACGATCGACGTCGAGTTCACGATCATCGAACTGGAAGAACGAACGCTCGGCTTGCTGGAGCGCGAAGGTCTGCGCAGAGATATTTGGGTCAAGCAGCGGGACTGCCGGCACATTTAGTTCGCTGGTGGCAACGTTTTGACCGGTCAGGTCTTCGTCGTAGGAAAATACCCGCTGGTCAACCGTCCCGAGGCCGAATGCGTTCTTCGTGGCCTCGATATTGCGAGCCACGTACACGGCTTCTTTGGTCGTTTCGTCGGGATCAACCGAGAAACGCTGCACAACAATCGGGTAGATGCCGCCCATCACGATCGACACGAGCGCCCATAAGCCAACGGCGACTGCGGGCAAGCCCCAACCCTTGCGGCGGATGTTCACCACAAAGAGCACAACCGACAACAAAGCGATCAGGATGAGCAGGTTCAGGACCGGCAACCGGGCCTTGACATCGGTGTAGCCAAGACCAGCGAACTTGCCGTCGGTTGAGTAGCTAAGCGCATACCGGTCGAGCCAGTAGGAGAATGCCCGGATCAACGCCATCGAAGCCAACAGGAACGACATATGGGCCTTGACCTGAGGTGTCACTCGCTCGTTGACACTCTGGATACGAATACCGCCAGCCAGATAGTGCATAGCGATAGTCAGAACGAGTACCACCATGAATGCGGTGAACAACCAGCTCGCCAGAAAGTTCAGAAACGGCATGCGGAACACGTAGAAACTGATGTCTTGACCAAACTGAGGGTCATCTACGCCAAAGTCAACGCTGTTGGTGAACAACAACCAGTTTCGCCACTGCGAGGCCGCTCCGGCACCAATGCTGATGGCGAAGAGCCCGGTGACTGCGAACCGGACGAGCCCCCATCGAGATCCGATGACTTCGCGGAAGCGCATAACCGCTTCTTCTTCAGGGCTGGCTTCGCGGTATTGGGGAGCCAAACGGTCGGCGAGCCACAGGTTCGTCCAACACAACACCGAGAACAAGACAATAAAGATCAGCGCAAGAATGATCTTGGACGCCAACACTTGGCTCCACACATCGCTGTAACCAACCGCGTCGAACCAGAGGTAGTCGGTTACGAAGTTCGCGATGCCGCGCACCGATAACAACAGTGCGAAGAGTCCAACGACTATGAAGGCCAAAAGACCTCGCGCTTTACCACTAATCGGTGACTGCGACCTTCTCGGTCGCGGCATTGCTGATTCAGGCCGCATTCGCCGTGAGCTTACCTTGACGCCTGAGCAGTTCTCAGGTCGCCCCGGTTATTTCGTGGGTATCGCCCATGGCAATGCTGCTTCGCGAGGCAGCGCATCGCACACCCCAGCCACACACAGCAGGTTTGCCAGCCGGGTTGCAGCATCGCCCAAGTGATCGGTTTTGCGCTGACGGTAGAAGGCACGAACCGGGTCGATATGTAGGTCTGCAGCGTCGACCTTGAGGTCGTCGAGCGACTCAAGTCGCTGCCGGATCGGCGACACCACAGCGAACTCGAGCAATTCCTCGACGGCACCAGCAGGCAGGTTGCCTTGGGCTGCTTCGGCATCGATGAGCGCTGCGCCGGCCCCGTAGGTCAGCGCCGCAACTTCGTGTATGGCAACGACATACCGGTTGAGATGGGTATCGATATCGCCAACAATGGCGGTGAGCGCCAGGTTCTTCTTTGCGGCACGGATACCAGCAAGTAAGTCGTTCTGTTCGTCGGCTAGTGCCCGCTTGAGCCGCTTTTCAAGCTGTTTGGCGGCATCGGCGATCACTGCGTCGCGTTGGGCCTCGATACCGGGGATGAGATGCCCCGATGTCGCTTCGGCGTTGTCCTGACCATCATCGCTCGCAGCCGGATCCGACTCTGCGTCGACGACAGTCGCTTCCTGTGGCGCAGCCGCCGACGGGGTTGGTGCAGCGATCTTGCCCGTAGCCGCCATGACTCTTTCTTCGGGTGCGGTTTCTTCTTCGAGTGCCGCATGTTTTGCCGGCGTCAGGGTTGGGGCTGCAACTTTTGTCGCTGCGGCCTTCTTCTTAGCCGGCCGCTGAGCACGCAACGAGGCGAACAGCCCGGGTGCAGCCGGATCCTGTTCGACATCGCTACTAACAGGCACGGCGACAACTTCTTCGATCTCGTCACACGGTTCAACGACGTTCAGGTTGTCGTCTTCGAGTCCCGCTAGTTCAGCGTCGATCGAGTCTGCGTCCACGTCCGCGATGGCATCAGCCGGCTCTGTTGCGAGGTCGGCTGACACCGGTGCAGCGGTGCCAGCCTGTTTTGCCTCGGCTGCGGCCATCATGGCGGCGATCGGATCTTGGGGAGCCTCGGTAGTTGTCGACGCCGTCAGCGCTGGTGCAACAGCGGGAGCCTTTGGGTTATTCAGCGGTTTGGCGGGAGCACCGTTGTTCATCGCTTCTGAGACCCGAGGTCGACTTGGTTTCGCCGGTGCAGCACCATCGTCTGCCGCAGGTTCTTGCGTCGACTCAGACGGACGAGGGAGGGCAGTCGACCGCACCGAGCCAGTGACAGCTAGACGCTCACTCGCTGCGGGAACAGGGTCAGAGATCGTGATTCGGCCGATCATTTTGGCGTCGCGCAGCTCGGCTTCGAGTTGATCACGTGACGCGGCCGGTTCCGCCGCAATAGCGCGGGCGGCGCCGTCGCCACGGACCTTGGCCTCGTTGAGCGACGACTTGAGTTCAACCGTTGTCTCTTCGAGCGTGCGGCGCACGACGTCGTATGAGCGCAGC
>DNHM01000298.1 GCA_003485885.1 Acidimicrobiaceae bacterium | reverse complement strand
CATCGATCCGCGTACGTTGTCCAGCGTCACGCTCAGGGGCCTGGCCAACCAGGGCCGCTTGAACCGCATTCGAGTCGAACTCGACGACATCCCTGGGCGGCTCGCTCAGGTCGCGTCGATCATCGCGTCGGCTCGTGCCAACGTGGTCCAGGTCGACCACGATGGTCTTGGCTCCACCGGTGCCCGCAGTGCGCTGCTCGAACTGCGCATTGACACGCTGGACTTCGCCCATGCCGAAGAGGTGCTGGTCGCACTTCTGGACGAAGGTATTCACGCGACCTTGCTTCCCTGGTAGCGCTGCCGCCCCTGTAAGCCGGTGGCCAAAGTGAACGTGTTGCCCCAGTAACCAGGTTGCGCTGGCAAGGGTTACTCCGCGGCCTTCAATGTGAAGCCAACATTGTCTGGCGTCGTCATGGTCAGGTTCGTGCCGTTGATCACATACTCAAGTGCTCCACGACTGAGCGCGGTGAAGATACTTTGGCGGTAACCAGCGGGGGCTGCGCAGTCATCGACAACCGGTATGGCGACAGGCTCGAAGCGAATTTCGGCCGCGTTGATTTCGATCAGCAAGTCCACGGTCGCGCAGCCGTCGAAGAGTCGCATGGTGTCATTGTCGATGCGTATCGTGCCTCGCACGTCGGTAGCGAAAGACGACGCCGTCTGGCCGGAGAGGAACCCGTCGATCTCCCAGCTTGTGCCTTGGAGCGGAAGATCGGGATTGGCGATGATGGCATCGACGAAGTCGATCGACGCTGTTGACGTGACCAGTCGAAGGGTGTTGCCGTCCACAGTCACGGTCGGGGCGCCGGATAAGACGTCGATCAGGAATTGGTCTTGGGCATGTCGCTCAGGGTCACAACCCATCTCGGTCATGCTCAGCTGGGTCGTGCGTAGCTTGCCGTCTTCGATGGTGAACGCGCCACCAATCGAGTTGCAGCCGGCATGTGCTCGCAGAGTGCCATCGGTGAACGTCAATGTCATTGTGGTGCCACCGGCGAGCGGGAACGGCTGGCCGTCCTGCATCACGTTCGTTGACCAGTATTCGTGGCCGTCCAGATCCTGGCTGATCTGATTGCCGGACGAACAACCATTGGTGACAAGCAGAAGAAGCGCTATCACGAGCGCGGAGCGGGATCGGTTCATGTGACCAGTGTTCCGCACATTCGGCCCGGTAGGAGGGCAGCCCACCCAATACGCTGATCAGTGATGCACAGTGTCAGCGTTCGCCTCGAGGAAACAATCGACCCAGTAGAGCTTGGTGCTCGGACTGGACTGTTGTGGAGTCGCCATGGCTTAGTGCTGGCTGGCATTGGCGAAGCAGTGCGTATTCCGGTCGCTCGTCCCGACGGCGCAACGGGCGCTCAGGCGCTGCTAGCTGCCCTTCGCGGTGACAATGCTTTGGAAGTGCCAGCAACTGGGTCGGTGGCGTTTGGTGCGTTGCCTTTCGATCGCCACGCACCGGGTGAGCTGATCGTGCCCCAGGTCGTCATCGGCACTGACCCGGCAGGCAACCGGTGGATCACCACAACCGGCGTGAGTGTCGACGAGGGAATCGCCATGGCCGTCGACGTCTTGGCTGCGGAGTCCACGGCGCCTCAGGCCACGACCTATGAGCTGACATCGGCCGTGACTCCTGAGCTGTGGCGTGACGACATTGTTGCGACCGTGCGTGACCGGATCCTGGCCGGCGAATTCAACAAGGTTGTCCTGGCACGCGAACTCAGACTGACGACCGACCAGCCCATCGATGTCGCTGCAGTGCTTCGCCGACTCAACCAGAGTTTCAGCACCGCCATCATCTTCGCCGTAGACGGCTTCATAGGTGCGTCTCCCGAACTGCTTGTGTCGCGAGATATCGACATGGTCCGAGCCCACCCGCTTGCGGGCACGGCGCCTCGGTCATCGGACCCTAAACGCGATGCTGCGCTTGCTGCCGCGCTCAATGCGTCCACCAAAGATCAGGGTGAACACCGCATCACGATCGACTGGCTGCTCGACAATCTGCTTCCGTACTGCAGTTATGTCGATGCCGAACCCGAACCAGCGATTATCACACTGCCAAACGTCCACCATCTGGGTACTCAGGTCGAGGGTCGACTGTCGTCGCCCGCCGCATCGGTACTCGAACTTGTGGCAGCACTGCATCCCACGCCTGCTGTCGGTGGTGACCCACAGGGTCTTGCCATCCAGGCGATCGATGCGGTCGAACCGGGTGACCGAGGCCTGTACGCAGGGCCAGTTGGTTGGGTCGACGCTGCTGGCAATGGCGAGTTTGCTGTTGGCCTTCGTTCTAGCCATATCGTTGGGAATTCTGCCTCGATCTGGGCCGGCGTTGGTGTGGTCGGCGACAGCGAACCCGAGGCAGAATTGGCGGAGACTCGGGCCAAGTTCCAAGCAATGCTTGGCGCGCTGCTGCGGCCATAACGCTCACCGGGACATTCGCAGCCGCGCTTGGATGGCAACTAGGGTCCACTCGTGCGCATCGTTGAGTACCTAGGAGACGACGGATCGGCAGCTGTTGGCGTCGTGAGGGCCGAAGGCATCAGCACGGTTTGCAGCGGGACGCTGCATGCGTTGCTTCAACAGCCAGATTGGTTCACCACCATGAACGGGCACGCCGGCCCGGTTGATGTGGCGATCGGCGAGGTCACCTTCCGCCCGCTACTCGGTGATACCGGTCGGGTGTTCGCCGCTGGCCTGAACTACAAGAAGATCTATCCGGCTGGCGATCCGCCGCCCACACCGAAGTTCCCACCATGGTTCTCGAAAATGCCAGGAACATTGGTGGGCCACAACCAGCCTGTCATTGCGCCAAGTGTCTCGGAGACGTTTGACTACGAGGTAGAACTAGCCGCCGTCATTGGCCACGGAGGTCGACACATCGCGGTCGAGGATGCACTCGATCATGTTGCGGGCTGGACCTGCCTCAACGATGGCTCGGTGCGAGCATGGCAGCGCCACAGCGTGAACGCCGGCAAGAACTTCGAACGCTCCGGCTCGATCGGACCGTGGATGGTCACCGCCGACGAAATCGCAGACCCGCAGAACCTGCGACTGCAGGCACGTGTCGACGGCGAGACCCGCCAACACGCATCGACCGCCGACATGATCTTCTCGGTGGCCGAAATCATTAGTTATCTCTCACAGTCCATAGAACTGCGCCCTGGCGATGTCATCGCAACCGGCTCCCCGGAGGGCACCGGTGGGTCGTTTGACCCGCCCAAATTTCTCTTACCTGGCCAACGACTCGAGATCGAGGTCGAAGGTATAGGCGTGCTCGTAAATACCGTCGTTGCCGAGGCTGACCATGACTGACCTGACCCAACGTTTGCTGGATGCTCGCGCCGAAGGCGACTACAGCCCAGACTTTCTCGCGGGTGCGATCGACCTGCCGCAGGCACTTGATCTGCAACTCGCGGTGTTGCAGCAACATCTTGACGCCGGGCGGACCGTCGGCGGCTGGAAGGTAGGCCTGACCTCCGAAGCATCTCGAACTCGCCTCGGCGCCGACGAACGGCCATTCGGTTTCGTGTTGGCCGATCACACGCTGGCGTCAGGCGCCACCGTTGATTCATCGACGATCCGCAACCTGTCAGTTGAAACCGAAATGTGCTTCACCGTTGGAACCGACATCGGCAACACCGATGTCACACCCGACGACNNTCTTTCGGTATGTGACCGGCGTTGCCGCTGGTTTCGAATTGAACGAAGCCAGGCCGGGTTCGGTGCAGCCCGACTTCCATGCGATGGTCACCGACTGCCTGACGAACTGGGGCATCGTGGCTGGCACTGCGGTAACGCCGACATCGGCCGCCGAGCTGTCGGCAACTGAAATCACCATGGAACGAAATGGTGAAGTCGTCTTCAACGGTGTATCAAGCGACTTCGTCGACGACCATGCCGTGTCGTTGTGTCGCCTGGTCGAACAGTTGGCCCGTCACGGGGTCATGTTACGAACCGGTCAGAAGATCATCACCGGCGCCTTCGCCCGTTTCCCCACCGAACCGGGTGACCATTGGCGAGCCAGCTACGCCGGTATCGGCGACGTCGAAATCACCATCAGCTGAACGGACAGACACATGACGACAGTGGAACTAACCGGTCCAACCAACATCCTGGTCATCGAGGCGTTGACGTTGATGGATGCCTCGCCATTCATCGACGACATCCGCGATGCCGCACCTGCGGGTAGCCAGGTCACGGTTGCGTCG
>DNHM01000157.1 GCA_003485885.1 Acidimicrobiaceae bacterium | reverse complement strand
ACGGCGTCAACAATTCCCATGTAACCGGTGCAGCGGCAGATGTTTCCCGACAATCCGCTGCGGATCTGCTCGCGAGTCGGAGATGGCTCGTTCTCGAGCAGGTGTACTGCGGTGAGTACGAACCCGGGAGTGCAGAAGCCGCACTGCAGTCCGTGACATCGGCTGAACGCTTCTTGCATTGGATGCAGCGTTCCGTCGTTATCGGCCAGGCCCTCGATCGTCGTGATCTCCATACCCTCGGCCTGGATGCCGAACATCAGACATGCCCGCACGGGCTCACCGTCGGCGAGCACCGTACACGCCCCGCAAACCCCGTGTTCACAACCCAAGTGGGTTCCGGTCAAACCAAGGTTCTCTCGAAGCACGTCGGCCAACGTGTGTCGCACTTCGCATGTCACCGCGTGCACGGCCCCATTGATGCGGAGTTCGACCTGCACTTCGTTCGCCACCTCGTTCATGGTGCCACCACCGTTCCATCGCTCAAGAGCGCTCTGTCTAGAGAAAGCGCATGGGTCGTTGCCTGACCGGCAACGTGGGCCGCCATGGCGCTCCGGTAGCTCGCCGATGCGTGGAGGTCATCGAATGTCTCCACAGTGTCCTGCACTGCCTCGCTGATCGCCGCGCCAACCTGCTCCGGGTTTGTGTGCTCATCAAGTAGTGCTTCGGCAGCTTCACACCGCCACGGTCGGGCACCGACGCCCCCAATCACCACCCGCCAATGTGAATCCACTTCGGCGACCGCAGCGAGCACCAACGCAAAGTCACCCTCGCGTCGTGCCATCTCGGCGAAACCCCAGCGAGTCGGCGCTGCAAGGTCGGCCTCGACGAGAATCTCGTCGTCGGCGATTGTTGTTTGCAGCATCGTTTCAAACCAATCATCGATCGCGATCGCTCGATCGCCGTTCGGCCCCTGAACTCGCAACACGGCATTCGTGGCCAGAGCAACCGCGGGAAGCTCAGCGCTCGGGTCGGCGTGAGCGAGACTTCCCCCGATGGTCCCTCGGCTTCGAATGGCGGCATGGCCAATCCACCGGACCGCCTCGGCAACGAGCGGATGCTCGGACTGAGCGATCAGGTCACGCTGGCGGGTCATCGATCCAAAGTTCACCCGACCCGTGGCCGCGGTAATGCCCGCCAAGGCAGACACATGGTTCAGATCGATGAGTGTGGTTGGCCTGGCCAACCGCATCGCTAGCAGCGGTACAAGGCTCTGACCGCCAGCGAGGAGTTTGCCCTCGCCATCGGTGGCGCTGAGCGCTTCGACCGCTTCGCCCACCGAGGACGGTCGCACATAGCTGAAGGGCGCAGGTTTCATTACACGTCTCCCCGTGCGGTCTGCATCGCCGTCCACAACTTGGCCGGACTGACGGGCAACTCGTCGATCTCGATGCCGAACGCATCGTGCACCGCGCTGGCAAGGACCGCAGCAGGCCCAAGCGTGCCGCCCTCTCCTACCCCACGTACCCCAAGCGGATTATCGGCTGCCCGTTCGATGTGGCCGATCTGTAGCTCAGGGATCTCGGCCGCAGTCGGCATCAGATAGTCCATAAGTGTGCCGGTACTGAGATTGCCCAACTCGTCATAGATGAGGTGCTCGTACAAGGCACCTCCGATGCCTTGGGCGATCGAACCAGCGATCTGGCCTTCGACGATCTGGTGGTTGATGATCTTGCCCGCGTCTTCGATACAGACCCAGTCCATAATCTCGATCTCGCCGGTCACAGGGTCGATCTCGATCGCTGCCACCTGTACACCGGCTGCGAACGCACCCATCACTGGGTCATAGAAGCGGGTCGCGTCAAGACCAGGTTCGAAGCCAGCCGGCAGTCGGTTCGACTCGAGATAGGCCACCCGAGCAACATCTGCAACCGACCCAACCGGGTTCGGGCTGCCCACGACCTTGATGAGGCCATGTTCGATCACTAGGTCGTCGGCGTTGGCCTCGTAGAGCTCTGCTGCTAACCGAATGATGTCATCACGTACGGCAACCGCAGCACGGTGCGTCGCACCGCCGGCGATAACGGCCTGGCGAGACGAGAATGCGCCAAAACCCCACAACGATTGATCCGTGTCGCCGTAACGAACATCGACATCGTCGTACGGTACGCCCATCACCTCGGCAACGACTTGGGCCATGGTGGTCTCCAGTCCTTGCCCTTGGCTGGTGACGCCGCTCAGCACAAGCACCTTGCCGTCGGGGTTCACTCGCACCGTGCATGCTTCGTGACCGGTGCGAAACGGCATACGAGGGCCAGCAGATGCCGCACGGCCAAGGCCGGTCAGCTCGTTATATGCCGCAAGGCCAATACCGATCGGTTTGCCGCCTTCGGTCCGCCGCCGGGCCTGTTCGGCTCGTAGTTCGACAAGGCCAATCCGCTCGACAGCGACATCGAGACACTCGCCATAATGACCGGTGTCGTCGACCAACCTTGTCGGCATACGGTAGGGCACGTCGTCGGGGCCGATCAGATTGATACGTCGAATATCGAACGGGTCGAGCCCCAGCGCGGCCGCACCGCTATCGAGCAGGCACTCCATCGCGTAGACGGTTGCTGGACGGGCAACGCCACGGTACGGGCCTGCGGGTGCCGTGTTGGTCGCCACGCCGCGCACCGTGCACCGATAGTTATCAACCTTGTACGGGCCGGTAAGCAGACCGCCTGCCATGAGCGGTTCGATTCCCGCCGTCCACGGATAGACCGAGTAGGCACCAATGTTGCACCACGCCTCGCCCCGAATTGCCAGCAGCGTGCCGTCGGCATCGAAAGCCGCTTCGAGCTCATAATGATGGTCGCGTGCAGCGGTTGCCGACGCCAGATGTTCGGCCCGGTCCTCAACCCACTTGACCGGGGTGCCAGGCAGCGACCGAGCAATGAGGCACAACGCAAGATCCTCGGGATAGATCACCGCCTTTGTGCCGAAGCCTCCACCCACGTCGGGAGCCACGACCCGGACCTGTGACTCCGAAAGCTCCAAAAGTTCTGCGAGCAGATTGCGAACCAGGTGTGGGATCTGAGTTCCTGACCAGAACGTGAGCCGATCGCCGTCCCACAATGCGACACCGGCACGGCCTTCGATTGGATTGCCACCGTGACGATTGGTCGTCAGTTCACGCCGCACTGCAACCGCCGCGCCAGCGAACGCTGCGTCGACATCACCTGCGTCGAATGTGCGAGACAGCAACACATTGTCGGGTGCAGCGTCGTGCACCGGCACCTGGGGCAAGCTCCACGCCGAGACAGTCGGTGCGAGCGGCTCGTAATCGATGATCAGCTGTTCGGCTGCGTCCTCGGCCAGGTAACGATCGGCAGCCACGATCGCCGCCACTGGTTCGCCGGCAAAACGGACCTTGTCTCGTGCCAACGGCGGCTGGTCGGTCTCGACATAACCAGGCAAGGCCGACAGGGCCCGCAAGGAGATGTCGAATCCTGGCGTCGCGGAGGTGAACACATCGACCCCGGGCGGCAGCTCACTGAAATCGACGTTGGTGATCGCCGCGTGCCCATAACTGCTGCGCAAGAAGGCCACGTGGCGCATTCGTGGCAGCTCCAAGTCCGAGACGAAACGGCCGCGGCCGGTCAGGAGCCGTCGGTCTTCTTTGCGCCGGGGAGACGATGCCGGATCGTGATGCAGAGTGCTCACCTCAGACCATCGAGTATCCGCCGTTTACGGCAATCACCTGGCCGGTGGTCCACGATGACAGCGGCGATGCAAGCAACAAGATCATCGGGGTCACATCGTCGGGACGGCCGAGGCGACGAAGCGGATACATCGAGAGCATCTTCTTCATGCGCTCGTCGTCGGCCGCACCGGTGTGCTCGTCGAGGTTTTCGGTCTGTACGAGCGCAATGGCAACCGCATTAGCTCGAATGTTGTGACGAGCCATCTCCTTGGCCAGTGACTTGGTCAGCCCGATCGTGCTCGACCGGGTGGCGGCGGTGACGAGCAGCCGAGACTCCCCCACACGTCCGGAGTCACCCATGAGATTGATGATGTTGCCGCCACCGTTGTCGGCCATCTGCTTTGACACGATGTGTGAAATGCGGATCGTGCCGCCCACCGTGACATCGATCTGTGGTGCCCAATCTTCCTCGGTGGTTTCGAAAAACGGTTTGGACTGGGTCGCCGCCGCGTTGTTGACCAGTACCTGGATCGGACCGATGGCCTCGGCAGTCGCTGCAACTGCAGCTTCGACCGAGGCACGATCCCGCAAGTCTGCGCCAACGGCGATCGCTTTCAAGCCCGCGGTTCGGGCGGCGCTAGCCGCAGCTTCGGCCCCGTCCTTCGACGAGTTGTACAGAAACGACACGTTCGCCCCTTCGGCCACAAACGCCTGGCCTATGGCCAGACCCAGTCCTTGGCCTGCGCCGGTGACCAATACGTTTGTTCCTGCGAGTTGAAGATCCACTGCAAAGCCTTTCAGAGCTGTTTGGGAATATC
Source organism: Acidimicrobiaceae bacterium (assembly GCA_003485885.1). GTDB lineage: Bacteria > Actinomycetota > Acidimicrobiia > Acidimicrobiales > UBA10347 > UBA10347. Next base: position 1,613 of record DNHM01000157.1, on the reverse strand, counting down.
TTGTTGAAGTTGGAAGCGTTTCGTCTTGCCCGAGCCAGTTCGAGGAATGACATCGGTAGTAAAGACGTGAGCTGGCACCTTGAACGACGCCAGCCGTTCTCTCACCGCTTGCTTGACCGCTGCTGGATCAACGCTGCTGCCTTGGGCGGGTACAACGAAGACCACGGGCACTTCGCCTAGGTCATCGTGTGGCATCGCCACTACGGCAGCGTCGGCCACGCCTGGCGAGTGCATGACCGCCTCTTCGACCTCTGCCGGGTAGATGTTCTCGCCACCGCGGATGATCATCTCTTTGGTGCGGCCGCTGATCGTCAAGAAGCCGTTGGTATCGCGGCGAGCGAGGTCACCGGTTCGATACCAGCCATTGTGGAGTACCTCGGCGGTGGCTTCAGGATTCTCGAAGTACCCCTGCATCAAACCTGGCCCGGACACCCACACCTCACCATCGATATCTGGATCGACGTCGACTCCCGTCGCTGGGTCGACAACCCGTACGCCCACGCCCGTCACCGCAAAGCCGCAAGAGCCCGCCACCCGCGAGCTGTTCGGCCAGTTCATCGCCACCATCGTAGATGTCTCGGTAATCCCATAGCCATCGAGCAGTTCGACGCCGAACCGTTCCTCGAACGCATCGTTGGCCGGTCCGGGCAGGATCGCGCCCGCGCTAACACAACGGCGGAGATCAGGAAAGCTTTCATCGTCGCTGGTGCCATGAAGCAAGTACTGGAACATCGTGGGCACACCCGCGAGCATGGTGCAGCCGCCGCCCCGAAGGTGGCCGAGCACCTCGTCGGTCGAGAAGCGGTCCATGATGTGAACCGTGGCGCCGGTAGCAACCACTCCGAGAACACAAAGGTCCAGCGCGTACGAGTGGAACAGCGGAAGCGGACTGAGCAGGGTGTCATCGGCGCCAAGCCCCAACATCGGCGACCAGCACACCGCCACCATCCACAACATCGACCGCTGCGTCAACATGACACCTTTGGGCCGGCCTGTTGTTCCCGACGTATAGAGCAGGAATGCGGTCTCGTCGAGACTCAAGTCGTCGGGCGCTGGTGTGTCAGGCGTGGTCGTCGCCAGGGATTCATAGTTCAGGTGCCCGTCGACGGGTTCACCAATTACGACTACCGAGATGTGCGACCGGCCGTCGCTCAGCAGATCTTCGATAACAGGCAGCAGCTGTGTATCAGTGATGATCAGCTCGGCGCCGCAGTGGTCGAGTTGATACGCGATCTCGGGTCCTGCAGCATTGGGATTGATACAAACAGCAACCATCGACGCTCGTACCAGCCCCAGATAGGACTCTGCGACTTCAACGCCATTGCCAGCCACGATCAGTCCCCGAGCACCACGTCCGCTCGCCATCGCGGCAAAGTGTCCACCAAGGTGGGCGGTCCGCTCGTCTAGCTCGCGATAGGAAACCGACCGACGCGCATCGATGAACGCTGGCTTCTCACCATGTGTCGCTGCCTGATCGTGCAACAACTGAGCGACCGGCGTTACGAGTTGAGTATGAATCACCTTGGTTCGACCCTCATCTACGTGCCTAGCTACTCGCCACGAAAGATCGCAGAGCGCTTTTCGGCTCGCGCTGCGAGTCCTTCTACGAAATC
>DNHM01000168.1 GCA_003485885.1 Acidimicrobiaceae bacterium | reverse complement strand
GGGTCAGACCCGCCGTCACGTGGGGTCAGACCCGCCGTGACGTAGGGCGAGCCCGGGGCCCTGGTGCTGGAAACTCGTGCGTGAAAAGAGAAAGAACCCCTAGCCGTGGGGGAATGGCCAGGGGTTCTTTAAGAAGAGATGGCCTGCCCAGTGGTGGGGGATGGGCTGGCGCACTCAGTAGGTGAGCGGTTCCGAACGTTGTGTCGACCGCTGAGTGCTCAATCGGCGCTCACAACACAGACTTTAGGATTTGGGAATAACTACTTACCCAAATTCAGCTAGTGGGGGTCTGGGGCCCGCTGATCGACGCAATAAGTTGGTCCACAGCTTGGTCAGCCAACGCATGCATTTCGTCGTCGGTGCGGTCCTGAATCGGGTGTTCGACGAACAAGCGAGACGGATTGAAGCCAAGTGCCTTTGACTGTGCTTCGGCAGCAGTCATGAACGGATTGCTGGCTACGAACACGCCTGGGAGTCCACGGCGTTCGAGGTCGGTGATGTCATGCACACTGCATGACGTGCAGCTACCTCAATCAGCTAACGCTTCGATGACCGCATCACACTGCGATGCGATTTCGTGGCGAAGGTCAACCGGTGCTGGTTTAGCGAAGGTTGGTTTCTTATAACGTTTGACGGTTGAGCCGAGAGCGGTAAGCCGTTCTTCCACGCGGTTGAGGAAGATGTCACCCCGCGGTTTGGAGATGTCAAGCAGGCCAACAGTCAGTCCAGCGAGCGACTCGGGCCGCATGGCAGGGTCGATCTGGGTGGGCGTGGCCTCGTTGGTTGGGTCAAGGACGGTGGTCATGGCGTGATCTCCTTCGTCACAGGGACACTACCCTTTTCGCCACTCACCCAACCAGCGAAGACCGACGAAAAGAGTCCAGCGGGTCCGCCAGCATGAGCGATGTGTAGTCCGCCAGGCCTGAACTTCGGCAGCTGCATACCTGCGAAGTCGGCTGGCAGGCCTTCGTCGATGCCACCGGTGCCCCGGATGATGTCGTCGGTGTTTACCATCAGCCGTTCTTCGAGCTCGGCGCGGAATCGAGCCCGGTCCCATCCGGCATCGACATACCGAGACATGTGTTCTGGCGATAGAACGAGTAGAGCATCGATGCCGTAGACCATACGTTTGCTGTGGGTTGTCATGAGGCATTCAGCGATGTTGTTGGTTAAGGACTCAGGAGTACGCGACAGCTGGTCAACGATCAGCCTGGGTCCTTCAAGACAGAGAGCGGTGATGGCATTAACGCCCGGTTCCATGCCACGTTCTTCGGCGAGCGAGATCCACGGCGTGCCTTCTTCGTCCTCAGGAAACGCGAGCCCGATCTTGGCCGGGCTGCCTTGGGTTGCACGGTCGACACCGCCTGGCCGACCGCCGCCGACATTACGGACAATGAGCTGGACCGCTCGGCCAATGGTCAGGTTGGCGCGGTTGCCCTGGCCGAAGACATTGATGCCACTATTCATGCCAAGTGGTTTACGGATCGGACCGTTCACCACGAACACCGGACCAACACTCATAGTCGTAGCGAGCAGGCCGTGGATGTTGAACTCGTCGGTGCAGATGGCTTCGACTGCAGCAATCACGACCGGCAGATATTCGGGCTTACATCCAGCCATTACCGCGTTTACTGCGATCTTCTCGACGGTCACGTCGATCAAGTCCGGAGCGACATTGGCCACGATGTCCGAAGCACTCCGGGTGGTGCCCTCGAGCATGCGCATGACCCGAGCTTCGGTTGGAGGCACAAGCGGTAGTCCATCGGACCATCCACGGTCGTACATGGCCTCGAAGTCGTCTTCGAGTTCAGCAAAATCGACTCGTCGAGTTACAAGACCGCTGCCGCCCATACGGGCGTTGAGTTCGTCGGCCCGGCTCGGGTCGACACTTAACGAGCCGCAGCCAGGGCGGAACCCAGGAAGAGTGATGCCCAGCTCCATATTGCCGGTAAAGGCCTGCCACTGATCGCGGCTCCAGCCAACAATCCGTTCTTCCTCAACACCATTGGCATCGACACGAATCAGTGTGGGCACGGTCTCGATGTTGTGGTGCCACGACATTTCCAGTGCAAGATCGTCTACAGCCGCGACAGACGTGGGGAAACTCACATCGTCCTGCGTATAGACGGTCAACGGTTCGTCCTTGGCGATAGCGCCAAGGACAGGATCAACGAGTTTGCAGGTTTCGCAGTCGCGCTTCACGAAAGCAACAAGCCCGGCAGAGAGTGGGGGAGGAGTCACCATCTGAGTATGACAGTCAACGTGCCGCTGGGCAGAAACCGGGACCCGGTCGCACCAAAGAATGTGGACCTAGCCGGAGTAGGACAAGGAGTCAGCGAAACGGCCGTCCGGGTCAACCAGAAAACCGGTGTCGCCTCCGTTGTTCCAGACCGGATCACCGTCGCACCAGTACAACGAGTCAGCGGTGTTGTCACCACAGCCTGAGAACACTCGAACGTCGTCGCCACTCATCAGCACAAAACCATCAGGGAAGTAGAAACGGTGGCGGGTCGACTCGTCTCGGATCGACCAGTTAGTCATGACTGCGTCGACAGTGGTGAGGTTCGCGATCTCGATCCACTCACCGTTTGGGTTGAGGTGGTCCTGACCGGGTGCGTTGGCCTCGATCGCGATGATCACGATCTCGGCATCGAGGCCTGCGCCGCAGAAGGCCGGGTCCCACAGGCCTCGAGTGTTTGTGCTCGCGAATGCTTGAGCATCCTGCATGAGCGCAGCGTGATTGCCACCGTCTGAAAGAGCGAGTGCGCCACCGATTTCGACCATGCGAACATTAACAAAGACATCACCAACCCAGACATTGCCGAGGACCCGGCCGTACTGGTCTCGGTCGATCGACTCGACGAGCAGTTCTCGGTCCTCAGTGAGGCCTTGCAACAGGTCGCGGGCCTCCGAGCCGAAACATGCGCTGGCTTCAGGTGCATTCAGTCCAAACAGCCGGACCTCGTCGGAGTCGCCGGTGTCGACCCACCGAATGTCGAAGCTGTCACCGTCGGCGAGCCGATCGACCTCGGCGGCGCGTGCGTTGGGCGGAGCAACGGGGTGGGCCGCGAGGTTTTCGCTACCGGTAAAGACTGCGTCGTCGGAGCTCACTTGGCTACCGCTGGAATTATCGGTCTGGGGTGTGGCCGTCGAAGGTTCGTCGATGGCAGTTGTGTTGCTGTCTGTGCCCAGGCCTGGGACCAGGACAAAAAACAGCACGGCGACAGCGAGGGACAACAAGATGAACAGTACGCGCCTCATAGCAACACACCCTGCCTGGATTTACGCCCCGGGGGCGAGTGAACACTCAGTCGTCGAGGTGGAGATCTTGGATCTCGGGGATCAACTCAAGTTCGCTGTCGGCAAGTACACCCTGCAACACGGCGCGGGTGCTGAACAGACGGTCGCGGGCCAACTTCTCGGCCTCGACCAGTCGGCTAATTTGCGAGCGACCGTCGGCAACGATCCGGTCGACACGTTCGCGTGCAGATGTCTCGGCATCTTCGGAGATCCGCTGGGCTTCGGCACGAGCCGTAGCGTGCATCTGCTGCGACTCAACCTGCGACTCTTTGATGAGACGCTGCGATTCTTCGCGTGCCTTGGCAATGATGCTTTCGGCTTCGGCCTTGGCATCGTCGACCTGACCTCGGATGTCAGCGAGTTCGGCCTCGGCCGCTGCAACGGCAGCGTCAGATTCGGCCTTAGCTTTCGCAATCTCGGCTTCGGATCGGGCCTTGGCGGCTTCGGCTTCGGCTTCGATTTC
>DNHM01000114.1 GCA_003485885.1 Acidimicrobiaceae bacterium | reverse complement strand
AACACTTCGACGCCATAGATCGGACCCCACAGGTCAACGTCGATAATCCATTTCCAGTCAGCGAGTTTCATCTTCTTCGTCGATGTCGGGATGCCGATACCAGCGTTGTTGCACAGAATATTGACGCCGCCGTAGGAGTCGACGGCCAGGTCGGCAAGCGCTTCGACCTGGTCGTACTGCGAAACATCACATAGTCGGGTTACAACATCGGCCCCTCCGGTCTGGAGCTCGCTCGCAACCGTGTCAAGAGCGACCTCATCGAGGTCAGCCAACACGAGCTTCATGCCCGCACCTGCGAATGCGCGGGCCATCCCCAGCCCGATGCCGCTGGCTCCACCAGTTATGACTGCAACCTTGCCGTCGAAATCCTTCATCACGTGTGCCGTTTCCCCTCGTGGCTGTTCACCGCCGACTGTAGAGGTCGGCACTGTGACGAAGAAAGCGTGGCCGAAGAAAGCGTGGCCGAAGAAGCGTGATGGATCGTGGCAGGTGATCTGCCGGCAGAGACTCCGGCCTGCTACGCGAGATCGGTCACCATGTCGGCCAGTTCATCGAGGTGGCGGAGCGTCGCGTCCGCGTCGTGTAGCTCCATGGTTTTGGGCATGAAGACGACCCGATCCGCACCAAGTTCTCCGTACCGTTCGATCCGGTCCCGACGGTTACTCATGGAGAAGATCGAGATGGGAATGTCTTCGGCCGGACGACCCGCTTCGGCAGCCTTGCTACGAAACAGATCGATCGCGCCAGCGGGATCGGGCCGGCCGCCGATGTTGAGCATCGATGCATCGATTGGACACCATTCGTCGGCATACCGGGCGGCATGTTCGATGCCGAGCGGCCCCGCGTTACCGAGTGCGACCGGCACGGTTCCATCGATCGGTTTGGGATATACCCAGGATGCGCTGAAGTTGTCCCAGCGCCCTTCGAAGGATGCTTCGTCGTCCTTCCATGCCGTGCGAAGTGCAGCGACCCGCTCTTCCATTGCCGAGTAACGAAGCTTGAACGGCAGGTCGGGTCGGTGGTTGGCAAGCTCTTCTTCGTTCCACCCGACACCGACCCCAAGTCGGAGTCGGCCACCGGAGAGTGCGTCGAGTGTGGCCGTGGTGCAGGCAAGGTCGAGCACATCGTGCTCAAGGAGAAGACAGATCCCAGTACACAGCTCAAGGGTCGACGTAACTTGGGCCGCCATCGCCAGGCTGACGAACGGATCCATCATCCGCCAGTAGCCCTCGGGCAGGTCGCCACCCGCTGGATACGGCGTCTTTCTGGACACCGGCACGTGACTGTGCTCGGGGACCCACAACGAGTCAAACCCTCGTTGCTCCAGCTCGGACGCAAGCACATCGGGCCGGATCCCTTCGATGGCATTCACTGTCAGATATCCAAAACGCATTGAAGGTCCCCTTGTCTTGTTCGGTTGTGGCTTCGGCCGCTCGCCGTTGCCTAGAGCTGGCCGCCGCGGATCAGGCGTCCGGGCATGGCGCCAGTGTGTTCGCCGTCGCGGTAGGTCACTTCGCCGTTCTTGATGGTGGCGATATAACCGTTGGCTCGCTGCACGATGCGCCTTCCACCTGCGGGGAGGTCATAGGCCATCTCGGGATCTTCCAAGGCCAGTTGGTCAAAGTCGATGATGTTGAGGTCAGCCAGGTAACCGGGAGCGATCACCCCTCGATCGGGCATGCCATAGACGAGGGCGGTGTCCTGGGTCATCTTGTGCACCACAAATTCCAGCGACATCGTGGGCCCCTTCACTCGGTCCCTGGCCATGTACGCCAGCATGTAGGTCGGCACGCTTGCATCGCATAGAACGCCGCAGTGGGCGCCGCCATCGGACAGACCAAACACCGAGAACTCGTTCTCGATCGCCTTGCGCTGATCTTCGAGATCACCCTGGTAGTTCCCGAACAAATACAGCAGCGGCCGGCCGTCGGCCATGGCATCCATCAGCGCTTCGCGGACGTCGCAGCCCTTCGCCTCGGCATGGCCAGCAACCGAGTCGGTGTAGTCGGGTTCGTAGCTCAGGTCCTGCGGAAGCACGAACATCTTGTCCCACGTGCTGATCATGCGGTTGGTGTCGCGGAACCGCGACACCTTGGGTTCGTCAGCCATGACCCGAGCTCGGAACTCAGGGGTGCGTAGAACCGCACGTTGTTCGTCGAACGGCAACAACTTGATGTCGTCGTAGGACGGGAACTGACGCATCGGGTTAATCGTTCCCTCGAGTGTCATCAGCAGCGATGCCGGTCGAGCGCCGACCTGAGGGCGGATCTGGTGACCCTCGGGGTTCAGTCGAGCGGCAAGATCCCAGATACCGGCGTTTACCTCGGGCGTGACCAGGAAGGTCATTGGTCGTTTCGTCTTGCGAGCGATCTTCTCGACCCAGAAAAGCTCGTCCTCGGTGTCGAGGTGATCAGAGATGATTTCCATCGTTCCGTGATCAACCTCGGCAAAGGCATCACCGATCGCCAACATTTCGTCGGCAGTGGCGTTCGTACCGGGAACAAGATTGCCGTCTTTGTCCATGTGGCCATAAAAACGCGAGGTGGAGAACCCCATGGCACCGGCAACGAGTGCGTCCTTGGTGATGTCGGCCATCTTGACCATGTCGTCGGCGGTGGCGTCGTCGTAACACCGCTCGCCCATCACGTAGTGACGCACGGCCACGTGGGGAACCTGGGTTCCGATATCGACCGAGTACGGCGTGTCGATCGCATCGAGATACTCACCGAAGCTCTCCCAACCCCACGGGATGCCCTCGTGGAGAGCCGTGCCGGGAATGTCCTCGACGCTCTCCATCAGCTCGACGAGTTCGGTCTCTTTGCCGGGTCGAACCGGTGCGAAACCAACACCACAGTTACCCATGACCACCGTGGTCACGCCATGCCAGCTACTTGGAGTCACTTGTTTGTCCCAGCACACCTGACCGTCGTAGTGGGTGTGAATGTCAACGAAACCTGGCGTAACCAGGTGACCTTGTGCATCGATCTCTTCGACAGCTGGTCCATCGATCAAACCGACAGCGGTGATCAGGCCATCGGTGATGGCGATATCGCCGGTGAACGCGTCGGCGCCGGTGCCATCGACGATTCGGGCATTGCG
>DNHM01000187.1 GCA_003485885.1 Acidimicrobiaceae bacterium | reverse complement strand
GAACAGCTCACAGCCCAACAGGCTGCAGCCCAAGAAGTCGAGGTCGAAGGCCAGGCTGGCGGCGGCGCGGTCAAGATTCGAATGACGGGTGGCGGCCAATTCCTGTCGGTTCGTATCGCCCCTTCGGCCGTTGACCCCGAAGATGTCGAGATGCTCGAGGACCTTGTTCTCGCGGCACTCAATGATGCGGTACTGAATGCAGGCCAGCTCGTGCAGGGCCCTGACCTTGGTGGCCTTGATCTTGGCAGCATGGGTCTTGGTGGCCTTCTCGGCGGCAGCGACTAAGGGTGTACAGCGCCCCCATCCAAGACCTCATCGACGAGTTTGGTCGCCTGCCCGGCATTGGTCCCAAGTCGGCACAACGCATCACCTTCCATTTGCTGCGGGTGCCAGCAACCGAGGCTCATCGGCTCGCGAAAGCCATCGTCGAGGCCAAAGAACGGGTCAAGTTTTGCCACACCTGTTACAACCTCAGCGAACTTGAGCGTTGCGAGATCTGTTCCGACGATCAACGTGATGGCACAGTGGTTTGTGTAGTCGAAGACGCCCGTGATGTGATCGCTGTCGAACGAACCAACGAGTACAGCGGCAAGTACCACGTGCTGCAAGGCACGATTAATCCAATCGAAGGTATTGGTCCAGAACAACTGCGGATTACCGAACTCATGCGTCGTATCACCGACGAGGGTGTGACCGAAGTAATCGTGTGTACGAACCCGAATATCGAAGGCGAAGCAACCGCTATGTACCTGGCTCGCCTCCTCGGTCCTACGCCGGGCCTCACCATCACCCGGCTTGCATCCGGCCTACCTGTAGGGTCCGATCTCGAATACGCCGACGAGATCACACTCGGGCGAGCACTCACTGGCCGTCGCCTCATCACTGACTCCTGACGGCTCCTGCAGCATGTGCCAGGAGGCTCAGGCGGTAGGTGGGGAACTAGTCAGAGTGTGGCGAAGCGGACGATGGCGACGAGCACCATGGTTACGAACGCCAGCACCGTTCGTCGCTCGAAACGAGCGACCGTACATCCAATGACGGCGAGCAATAACGCGAATGGCAAGACTGGCACGATGGCATAGGTGACGAAGCCGAAGCCGACCAGCAGGGGCGCCCGCAGCTTGGCGAGCCGGCTGGTGTCAGGGGCGGCATAACTGACTGCGATGAGTGCTTCGAGAGCGATCGTGCCCAGCGCGAGCAACGTCAGCGCGATCGACGAATACGACGAGAGCGAAATGTCGAAGGTTTCGCCGTCGGAGGCAACGACCGCAGTGACCTGAGGCCGAGCGTCAGTCAGGGACTCCGATGAGATGCCAGCCAGATTGAGCAAGGGTGTCATTCGGTCGTCGAGGAGCCCGGAAGTCCACAACGCGGCACCGCTGATGAACGAACCAGAGGTGAGCTTCCAGATCGTGGCTGTCGCAAAGAGGAGGGCCAACAGATAACGGCCTTGCCGTCCGGCCTCGTCCAGGAAGTTGTCGCGATCCAAGAGGCCGACGGCGATCGCCACCAGCCAGGCAAGGTACAGATAGACGTGGTCTTCCATCGCGCTGGGTTGGATCATGACGGCCGCGACCCAGGCGCCGGCTATCGCAAACCAGATCAGGCTGTTACGAGCGGCCGACGGTGCAAGAAGGGTGACCAAATAGAACGCCAACATGAGTGGCACTAGTGGTGACCAGTGAGCGCCCATAAAGATGCCAGTACCTGCCGTGATCATCAGCACACACCCGATCGGGGTGCGCACCTGCTTCATGGCGGCCGCGACGCTCCAGGGGAGTGAGACCGGAGAGGAGGACGCAGCAGTCACGGGGCCACCGCATGAGCCAGTACTTCGGAGCCGAGTTCATGGCCATCGGCAGTGAGGCGTCTGACGGTTACCGAGAAACCAGCAATATTCGTGCCGTCAGTATTGGCACGAATGCGGCCATCTTGCTCGACCCACTCGAACTCACCTAGATCTCGGGCTAGTTGAGCGGCACTATCGTCGGTCGGCGATCGGAGGAGCCCGTCGACCTGGTCAGTCGTCGAGATGGGGAGTCGTACGTCGACAACATCGCCGTTGTAGGTGGCGGTCACGACCACTGAGCGAGACCCCGCAAAATCGACCGAGGAGAACATGGCGAAGCCGCTGCCAGCCTGGCGGTCAGCATTGACGCTCGTCATCAACGTGGCCTGGGCAGCGATGGCGACCAACAGCACGAGTATGGGCAACGCGCGCAACGATGCGAGGTGCGAACGTAGGCGAGGCGCCGCTGCCCGGTCGGCGGCCGAGTTTGCTGCGGGTTCGGCGCTCATTGATGCCACCCGTACTTCGTCGGCGGGTGAGCACCGAACTTGAGCGTACGAGCCCGTTCCCTATGCTCACTTGGCGGTTGCACCTCACCGGAAAACGTCACCAGGGTGCCGTCGACTCTCGGGCACGGGCAGAGGTAGAGAGTTGACGACACCCTGACAACGGGTAAGGAAAGAGAACTCTCCTCACCTGCTTCTAGCAACACTGTCACGGGCTGCACCAAGAATGTCAAGCTAAACATGATCGCGACATACCCAAAATTCGGTATCAGCTGTCGCGATTTCGCGGCGCGTGTCAGACGCGAAGTATCAGGGCATCGCCTTGGCCGCCACCGCCGCACAAGGCGGCCGCACCAATGCCACCGCCACGGCGACGTAGTTCGTGGGCCAGCGTGAGTACGAGTCGATTTCCTGATGCGCCGATCGGATGCCCGAGGGCAACAGCGCCACCATTCACGTTGACGTCGTCGAACGAGATA
>DNHM01000271.1:349-3656 GCA_003485885.1 Acidimicrobiaceae bacterium | reverse complement strand
ATGCGTACGTTCCACACCGGTGGTGTTGCCTCCAAGGGTAAGGACATCGCTGGTGGTCTCCCTCGTGTTGTTGAACTCTTCGAAGCTCGTAGCCCGAAGGGCAAGGCAACACTTGCTCGTATCTCTGGCACCGTGCGTATCGGCGAGGACGAAGGTCGCGGTCGTGCGATCAACGTGATCGGCGACGATGGCGAAGAAGAGGTCTACCTCATTCCTGGTCAGCAACGCCTCGAGGTCGAAGACGGCGACGAGATCACCGCTGGTGATCCGATCGTTGAAGGTCCTCGTGATCCCAAGGAGCTCCTTGAGATCCGCGGTATCCGGGAAACACAGCGCTACCTGGTTGAGGAAGTGCAGTCGGTGTACCGAGATCAGGGTGTATCGATCCACGACAAGCACATCGAGCTCATTGTTCGTCAGATGACCCGTCGTATCGCGATTGGTGAAGCCAACGACAGTGAGTTCTTGCCCGGCGAGAGCATCGAAGCCAAGGTCTTCCGTGACACCAACATGGCGCTAGTCCAGGAGGGCAAACGCCCTGCAGACGGTCGCCCTGTCCTCATGGGTATTACCAAGGCATCTCTTGCTACCGACTCGTGGCTCTCGGCCGCTTCTTTCCAGGAAACGACCCGTGTGCTCACCGAGGCTGCTATCGAAGGCAAGAACGATGGCCTTCGTGGTCTCAAGGAGAACATCATCATCGGTAAGTTGATCCCGGCTGGTACGGGTATCGAGCGTTACCGCGACGTTGTTACCGACGCTCCGGATTACACCCCGATGGACTTCTACTCGTCAGAAGACTCCGATATTGATCCAAGCGAATGGCTCGCTGGTGGTGGCAGCGGTGGAGGTTCACGCCTCGCCGACGTCATCGACATGGGTCGTAAGTAACCCGCACCACGTGCGTTTCTGAACCCGTCGGGCGCCGTATTCGCTCGCTTGGTTCAGAAAGAGGTAGAGATTCGCTTCGGTCCGGCTGCTTTTGCAGCCGGACCGTTTGCGTTTTGTCGTTTTGCGGTTGTGTTACAACGCTCACAGAAGGGTGGACAACTGTTGCTGATGATGACAAAGTGGTTGGTGAGTAGGGTTCAGCAGGCCAGTTCTGGTCTGTTCTGGAGCTGGTGTCTAATGGAAGGCACTCACCAAACACACTCTCGACCCACCACATAGCGCATAGCTGCACCAACTGCGCAAGCACTTCGGAGCCGATCAAGATCGGTGTTGCTTGCGCAGCATTCGCTGCCACTCTCGGAATCCTGCACGATCCCGCCACCCCTCAGTAGTGGCATGCTCAGGCCGGCCCTCTCACCTTCACGTTGGAAGATGGGGGGCTGGTTCTTTCGCGCCCGCAGGGCGTCCGATGGCAGTGCTCGTGGCGTCGTCGGGACTACGTGGGCAACGACTCGGCGTTGGCACCCCGTCGAGTGGAGGGACATTCGCTGCCATCGATGCTGCAGCTATGGGAGGGGTGGGCGGAGTGCTGACAGTTTCCTTGTTGTACCGATGAGGTGCGAGGATCGGCCGGTGACGAACGACTGGGACCTCTTGCTCGGCGACCAGTTCGACCAGGAGTACTGGGTCGCTCTGCAGGCCTTTGTGCACGGCGAACGGGTGCAGCATCAGGTGTTTCCCGATGACGAGGACGTATACAACTCGCTTGACCTCACGCCTTATGCGGACGTTCGGGTCGTAATTCTCGGGCAAGACCCTTATCACGGGCCAGGCCAGGCCCACGGCTTGAGTTTCTCGGTGCGTCACGGCGTTGCTGTGCCACCATCGCTGCGCAACATCTACAAAGAGCTTGAGGACGACCTCGGTGTCGAACGCCCCGGGCATGGCAATCTCGAGGCCTGGGCTCGCAACGGCGTGCTCCTCTTGAATTCGGTGCTCACCGTCCGGGCTCATGATGCTGGCAGTCATCGCAAACAAGGTTGGGAGACCTTCACCGACCGCATTATCCAACTCGTCTCCGAGAAACCCGAGCTGGTTGTGTTCATGCTGTGGGGGAACTTCGCCCGATCGAAAGCAGCGTTGATTGCGGACCGTCATCACATCATCGAGTCTCCGCATCCGTCGCCGTTGTCTGCTTCTCGTGGCTTCTTCGGCACGAAGCCGTTTAGTAGCGCCAACGATGCGCTTATTGCCGCAGGGCGAGACCCCGTCGACTGGACACTTGTCCCTGGTAGTGACTGACATCGCCGATCCCAAGCGCCCTCGCCATCGCGGCGGACTCTCTCCGAGTAAGTGCGAATTGGTGGCGGTGACTTGCCGGAGGTGGGAGGCTTAGTCAGCCGTGTTGTGCGGCCAGCAACGTTGCAGCGGTGCGCATTCGTAGCTTCCGGGGGCATCGAATGCGAACGTGTTAGCCGTTCAGTAGGTTGGCCAACACGGATCGCAATTCCGGGATGCCGGTGCCCTTCTCTGCACTAACCCAGCGGATATCGCCCGAAGTCATCTGAAGTTTCTCCGCAGCTTTCTTCTGCTTTTTTGATCTGTCACCCGACTTGATCTTGTCGACCTTGGTCCCGACCACCACAAACGCCAGATCGATTTCACGCAACCAATCGATCGTCTGGAGATCGAGTGCAGTAGGCCCGACGTTTGCATCGATGAGCACCACTGCGTGCGTGAGTGGTTCCCGTTCAAGCACATAGTCGTTGATCATGGTGGCCATGGCGCGCTGTCGGTTCTTTGAAAGCTTGGCAAATCCATAACCCGGCAGGTCGACAAGCCATCGACCCGAATCTTCGTCGCCGAACTCATAGATGTTGAGCAGTTGGGTTGCGCCGGGAGTCTTCGAAGTCTTCGCAAGCTTGTTTCGGTTCGCAATCGCATTGATGAGCGACGACTTGCCAACGTTCGACCGGCCGACAATGGCGATCTCATTGACCGACTCGGGCAGTTGGTTGTGGGCGCTTGCAGATCGCAAGAACCGCAAGGGGAGTGGCACAGACATCACCTGCACGATACCCACGATGTCTTGCTGGCGGCCTTTCAGGGACGCGTGCACGAAACTTGGGCCACGGCGAGCACTGCGGATGATGGTCGACCGGTGGTCGAGCACGCTCGATGTCGAATTTGCGAAGTTCTTCACTGTCCAACGATGCGGGAGTGGTCTGTTTCTCGACGCCAGCGCGTGTCCAGCCCGGTGCCAGACAGAGGCGACCGAGAAACAGGACCAGCGAATCGACACAAATAGGATCCGTTCGTTCAGCAAACAGAGAGATTCGGCGTCGTTATTGGGCGTCGCTGAGAAGCGTGTCACTTGACCCCTTTGCCATTCAAGCTGAGACGAATCCTGGCGTCA
>DNHM01000271.1:0-288 GCA_003485885.1 Acidimicrobiaceae bacterium | reverse complement strand
GAACTCGCAATTGTTTTCGCGCGGGTTGTGCAGTTGTTGACGGCTTCGTAGGCTTGTCTGCTGGCCCAGCGGCCTGTTGCTGTCCGCTGCGCTAACGCTGTCTCACGAGGCTTTCACGCCTCGCTCAGCACCCAGTTGCAAATTCGAAACGTAACGCCACCGAAATTCAGGAATCACTGTGCCCACCATTCAACAGCTTGTCCGCAAGGGACGCGATGCGAAGTTCCGCAAGGAAAAGACGCCAGCACTCAAAGGTGCTCCTCAGCGTCGTGGTGTATGCACACGCGT
>DNHM01000388.1 GCA_003485885.1 Acidimicrobiaceae bacterium | reverse complement strand
CTCATGGACCGGCAGCAGCTGGACATAACCCACGCACACACCGGCGTCCAACACTCGCCGATCCGTTCACCACAACCGCCCCAGTCGGAGTGACCGGCCATGACACATCTTGGCAATGTTGAGAGATACCTCTCAACATTATGGGATCCCTGCCGATTCATCACCCAAGACCCCAATGGAACACCCCAACCTCGAGAAGTCGGCTCTGTAATGACACCAAACCGCAAAGTCAGCGTGCTTACATTTGCGCTTACAGCGATGGTTCTCGTCGTCGCCTGGTCTCTAGCAGCCT
This sequence comes from Acidimicrobiaceae bacterium, assembly GCA_003485885.1. Taxonomy (GTDB): domain Bacteria; phylum Actinomycetota; class Acidimicrobiia; order Acidimicrobiales; family UBA10347; genus UBA10347. The sequence continues at coordinate 2,984 of DNHM01000388.1, read as the reverse complement.
CAGCCCCGGCACTGATCACCGGAGCTACGTGGTGGTACTTCGTTCCTGCCTTCCTGCTGGCTGAGCGAGCACTTGCCCACGTGGAGATCCGAGAAGAAACCCAAACCCTGTCGCTCAGTGAGGCAGTCTTGCTCTTAGGGCTGGTTCTGCTTTCGCCACACGGGCTTATCGCGGCCCGTCTGATCGGTTCAGGCACAGCTTTGGCACTACGACGGTTGCCGCTCGCCAAACTCGCCTTCAATGCCGCGCTCTTCGCCGGCGAAGCTGCCATTGCCTCAGTGTTCTTACATCTCGTCTTCCGCCCACAGTCGACGGGTCCTGGTTTGTGGGCATTTGCAGGGCTTTCCGTATTCCTGGCGACAACGTTCGGCGCAGGAGTTGTGGCCTGCGTCATTTCGTTCTTCGACAGCGATCGACCTCTTGGGCTGCTCCGCGGCGTCTTCCAAGTACAGATCTTCACTGCCACAGCGAGCATCAGCTTGGCGATCGTTGGCGCTGCAGCCTTTGCCCGGTCAGCGACCAACCTGGCCTACCTAGCACTCCTTGTCGGCGGCGTCTTACTACTGCTGAAGAAACAGACTTCAACGGCTCAACGCGCTTCAGACCTGCAATCAGTCGGCCAATTCACCGCGACACTGGTCGGGGCAACAGGAACAAAGGAAGTGGTCCTAACATCGCTCCGCGAGGTCGCTCGAACGATGCGAAGCGAGCACGCAGCCATCTTCATTGACCCCCGAAGTGGCGTGACGTCGCAGACCTACAGTCGGGAGGTCAACGGCTTCTCTCCCTCCAACGTGAATCAGTTCGACGCTGTGCTCGCAGATCTCGATACGCCGGCGCTATTTACAGATTCCGGCCATCCCGACACGACTTCACTTCCAACCGTGGGAGTAGCCGCTCCGATAGAAGTCGGTGGCTGCGTTGGCATGGTTGTTGTATGGGATCGCGCAACCGGCGTCGGCGAGTTCCTTTCGTCTGATCCTCGCATGCTCGGCTCGATGGTCTCGCAGGTGGAGGTGGCCCTTGACCGGGCTCGCCTCACCGACCAACTGCACTATGACGCTCATCACGACGCACTAACCAAGCTGCCAAACCGTCTCGGCTTTACCGAACAACTCCAAGCCGCGGCCCACGAAAGCGGCACGTTGTTTGTGCTCGATCTCGATCGATTCAAGGTCATCAACGACACTCTCGGACATCCAACGGGGGATGAAGCGCTCAAGATCATTGCTCGTCGGCTCCAGAATGTGGTCGGGGCTGACACGATCCTGGCCCGTCTTGGCGGCGATGAGTTTGCGGCATTTAGCCCGCAGTGCGTGGATATCGCCAGTGCCTCACGGTTCGCAAAACGACTCTTCGACTCAATCAAAGCGCCCTTAGAGCTGCAAGATCTTTCGTTGCAGCTTGGTGCGAGTGTTGGGTTTGCAGTTACGCCCATGCATGGTAAGGACCTCACGACTCTGATGAGTCACGCCGACACCGCAATGTATGAGGCGAAGCGGCACCAGGTCGGCTGGCAGGTGTACCGACACGAGACGGATCCAAATGATCCGCGCCAACTCGAGTTGATTTCAGCTCTCCGCCACGCGATCAATGCTCGAGAGCTCGACGTGTGGTACCAGCCGCGGATCTCGCTGGAAGATGGATCCTTGGTCGGGGCCGAGGCTCTCGCACGCTGGATCCACCCACACTTTGGATTCGTGCCCCCTGACGAATTCATCGGACTGGCCGAAGGCGCTGGGCTCATGCGAGACCTGACCGACGCGATCTTCGAGCAAGTGGTCGAAGACATCTGTCGTTGGGACGAAAGCGGAATCCGACTGCAGATCGCCGTCAACTTGTCAGCCAGGAACTTGCATGGAGATTCGCTGCCCAGGCGCGTGGCCCAGGCGCTCGAAGGACGACATATCGAGACTGACCGCATCTCCTTTGAGATCACCGAGACAGCAATCATGGTCGACCGAGAACGGGTCGTTGGACTGCTTCAGGAACTTCGTGATCTCGGCATCGCCATCGCCATCGACGACTACGGCACTGGCTACTCATCATTGACCTACCTGCGAGAGTTACCAGCAGATGAGCTGAAAATCGACCGCTCCTTCATCGCCAACATCGATCTTGATACGCACAACTTTTTGATCGTCCGTTCGACAATCGACCTCGCGCACAACCTTGGCTTGGTCGTAACCGCCGAGGGTATTGAGCGCCAGGAGGAGCTCAACACCCTGACCGAACTCGGCTGTGACTTCGCCCAGGGCCACCTGATCTCGAAGCCGGTACCAACCCTCCAGTTCGAAGAATGGGTTGTGGCTCACAGACCCGTCGTTCTCGGCTGAGCGCTCTCTTTCGCCATCGGGGGCACTCGCTTTGGCCGTGTCGCTACCAGCGGCGGTACGATTTCTATGGATCCAGGGTTGGCAGCATTCGAGTCGGCATCGTCCCCGCAGGTAGCGTCGGGTTGGTGAAGATTCGCATGGCCGTTGCCAGCTCCAACACTCCCGCCGACGCCGAAAGCCTCGCCGACCTTGTCGATGGTCTTGAGCAACGACGATTCGACACGTTGTGGCTATCGGATACACCGCTGACCTCTGCGGTCGAGCCATTGATGGCTCTGGCCATAGCCTCGGCTCGCACTACCCGTCTGAAGTTGGGCACCAATGTTGTTGTACCGGGCCGTAATCCGCTGCTGTTGGCCAAAGAGCTCGCGCACCTGGACCGGTTGACCGGCGGCCGGTTGCTCCTGGCCTTCATGCCCGGCATCGGCTCAAATACCGAAAGAGCAGCCATGGGCGTCACCGGCATCGATCGCCTCACACGAATGACCCAGATCATTGAACTATGTCGGGCTTGGTGGGCCGGAGAAGCCGTAACCGACGAGATCGCTGGCTTCACCTACAACGAAGTCACGGTGAGTCCTCCTCCGATCCAGAAACCGCTCGAGATCTGGCTGGGCGGCAACGGCCCCAAAGGCCTTGCGCTCACGG
>DNHM01000160.1:2557-4151 GCA_003485885.1 Acidimicrobiaceae bacterium | reverse complement strand
TGCCACGCATCGCCAGCGGTGTAGGGCGAGTCCTTCGTGGTCTTGACGATGAGGATTTCGGGATCGGACTTTCGGGAGTAATTCATCGGATGCACGTGTAGGTCACCGAAGTAACGGCCGAACGCCTTGTGTGCCTCTCGGTCGAGATGCTGGTTTCGAAACACCAGAACGCCCCAGTCGGCGAAGGCCTGATGGAGGTCATGCAGTTGTGGCGCATCGAGCGGTTGCGACAGATCGAGACCCTCGACCTGGGCCCCCAGGTGTGGCGTGAGCGTGCTGACCATGAAACTGTCATAACGCTCGGTCCCCGACTTGGGTTCCGACCCGATCCTTGGTGTTGCCTCGGTGATAGCCATTGGTCATTCCTCGATGTGGTGATCTCGTGTTGCCTCACCTGCCAAGGCACGCAGCGCAGACCACGTATATCACGAGATGACGTTGGCATCGAACCCGATGGAAGTGCGTGTGCTCACCACAACGAACGGTGGCGTTGCTGGCCGACGGTGGGTCGGTCTATCTCAGGCTGATGGCCATTGGAGGACCTCAGCTATTCAGCCAATGGGGATGCGTTCCATGCCTGGGCCGTTTTCGTTGGTGTCACCCCAGTAATGAGGCAGCCGTAGATATCCCACTCGGGGCAGCTTCTGTGCCACGTCTAAACCCTGGTGCAGTTTCAGCCTTTGGATGGTGCGGACATGGGTCAGCATCTCGTAGAAGACCATCCACAGAGATGCTTCGAGCGAATAACGCAGGTGCCCGGCTTGGGCAGGATCTGGTCCAGCGCCTCGGGGCAAGGTGGTGATGGCGTACTCCCAAAACGCTGTCCCTCGCACGCTGGTTAGATCGGCTCGTAGCATCTCGATTGGCTGTTCGGCAACAACTCGTTCAAGCCAACTAATCCCGACCTCCACTTTGGCGATCAGGTCAGGGATATCCCAGAACAGGTCTTCGTCGAGCACCCGATCCCACTTGGCTCCGGCCTTCGACATCACGTGGTCTTCCCACACAATCGGCGCAGGAACTTCACCGTCAGGCCACAGCAACCGGCCGCACCGTCGGCTGGTGAACACCAGCGCGTCCCAACCAATATGGGATACCTGCCGCCGGATCGACCACCACATCCACTCGTTCTCAGGACTGAGGTCATCGAAGTCGAGTTGCTCGTCGGTCAGCCCGGCGACCTCGGTCTGTATCCAGTCGATCAGCCGCCGATACGGCGGCATGAGGGCCACCGATTCGTCGTCCGGCATCTCAACGATGTTCTGGTCAACGTGTGCCATGCTTTCGTCTCCTCGTCCTGTTTCTTCGTCTCGTCTGGTCGTCGTTAATAGATGCTGAAGCCGCCGTCGATTTTGATGACGTCGCCGGTGTGCCACCGTGAAGCATCACTCATCAAGTAGATCGCGATCGCGCCGAAATCATCGGGTTGGCCCCAGCGGCGCATCGGGATCCGGGGGAGTACGTTGTCAACGAACTTCTGATACCCAAACGCCGCTTCGGTCATCGCGGTTTCAATCCAGCCAGGAATGATCGCGTTGGCAGTGATCTTGTAACGAGCCATCTCGGTCGACAAACCCATCATCATGGCGATCAT
>DNHM01000160.1:0-2533 GCA_003485885.1 Acidimicrobiaceae bacterium | reverse complement strand
GCGCCCTTGGTCGACGCATAAGCTTGACTTTTCGCAGCGCCCTGAATGGCCGTGCCACTCGACGTGAGTATCAGGCTTCCGCCTTCACCTTGGGCCACCATCTGGCGGGTAGCCGCTCGCAGCGTGAAGAACACACCGTGCAGGTTCACGTCGATGACGCTGAACCAGTCTTCGTTCGAGTGCTCATGAAACGGCTTGGCGTTGTTGCTGCTTACACCAGCGTTTGGGAAACAGGCATCGATACGGCCGTACCGCTCGATTACCGCTGCCATGGACTCTTCGACTTGTTCCTCGGAGGAGACATCACACGTGATGGCCGATGCGGATGGATTGATCGCTTGTAGCTCAGCTTCGGCCGTAGCGTTCTTGTCAGCATTTGTGCCCCAGATACTCACGTCGGCACCAGCGGCAGCAACTGCTCGGGCGAAACCCAGACCGATGCCGCTGTTGCCTCCCGTGATAACTGCTGTTTTGCCCGTTAGGTCGAATCCGTCGTAGCTCATGAGCACACACTACGTAGCACGTCGATATATTCGTAAAAGTTGGGTCCGGCTGCTGGTCTGGGCCAGCAAGCCTCGAAACCGAGGTGGCGCAGGACGTAGGGCCCTGGATAATGGCACGGGCGGTAGTGACCATAGCTGTGGCTCGGACCATCCGATCCGACCTGGCGAATATGAGTGTCGTGACCAATCTTCCGGTAACAACTGTCCTTGGAGCGGGGGCGTGGGGTACCGCGCTCGCGTCGTTACTGGCCGCCAAGGGGGTGTCAACGCGAATATGGGCACGAGAACCCGAGGTCGCAGCCGATATTGGCATCCGTCACGAGAATCGACGATTCCTTGCAGGCTTCGACCTGCCAGCCGAGCTTGAGGCAACGAGCGATATTGCGTTGGCACTTCGAGACGCTGATGCAGTTGTCAACGCGGTGCCGACACAACACATGCGCTCGGTCCTGGAACCGGTATCCCGGGTTCTGGTGGCCGCCGGCTCCATCATCTCGGTATCGAAAGGTATCGAGATGGGCACACTTGCGACACCCCACCAAATTCTGGGCGAAATGGGCGTGGTCGCGGACAAGGTGGTTGCGCTGTCCGGCCCGTCATTCGCCGACGAGGTGGCGGCCGGTGAACCGACTGCGGTGACAGTCGCTGGTGTTGGCGCAACTTGTGTCCGCCAGGCACGAGACTTGTTCTCAACAACATCGTTTCGTGTGTATTCGTCGCCTGACATCATCAGTGTCGAACTTGGTGGTGCGCTCAAGAATGTCGTGGCGATTGCCGTGGGAATCTCTGACGGGATCGGGTTTGGGCGTAATACCAGAGCAGCGCTCATCGCCCGAGGCCTGGCGGAAATCACACGACTGGGGGAGGCGAGGGGCGGTGATGGGTTAACCCTGGGCGGGTTGTCTGGCGTCGGCGATCTGGTCTTGACCTGTACCGGTGACCTGTCGCGGAATAGAAACATCGGCATAGCAATCGGCCGAGGCGACCGACTGGCTGACATCTTGGCGTCGACCGACAAGGTTGCCGAAGGCGTCCAGACCAGCATTGCTGCCCGGGAAATGGGTTTGGAAGCAGGCATTGAGTTGCCGATTACAAACGAGGTTTGTGCTGTGCTTCACGAGAACAAGGACCCGAGGCAGGCTGTACTTGATCTCATGTCCCGGGTGCAGCGTGATGAACGATGGAAGTAACCCGTTAAGCCAGAGCGACATGTGTGGCAAATGGCCACCAAGCGGTCGGTGCCATAGTGTCAGAGGCAAAGGCAGACCAGCACATCCCTACGTCCAGGTAGTCAACTCTCGTGGAACCGAAAAGCCAGTTAGGCAATTACACGCTCGAGGCGAGATTGGGTAGCGGCGCGACCGCCGATGTGTTCATGGCTACCCAGGTGAGCGTTGAACGCTCTGTCGCCATCAAAGTAATGCATTCACATCTCGCCCACAGCCATGACTTCGCGGCACGGTTTCAGCGCGAGGCCCGAGCAATGGGACAGCTGCAACATCCCCACATCGCCCGAGTGATCGATTTCGACGCGACCGGTGAACATCCCTACATGGTGATCGAGTATCTTCCCGGCGGTTCGTTGCGTGAACACCTCGACGAGCAGGACGGTCCGCTCAGCCCGGCTGATGCTGTTTCGGTCGCTAGCCAGCTGGCCGATGCGTTGCAATATGCACACGCCATCGGAATGGTCCACCGAGATATCAAACCCGCCAACGTCATGTTCGTCGATGATGCGCGACATCACGCGGTGCTGACCGACTTCGGGATTGCTCGACTTGCCGACGAAGCCATGACTGCAACCGGCGCTGTTCTTGGAACACCGGCCTACATCGCTCCCGAACAGGTCCGAGGTGAGCGAGCCGAGGCTGCTGCCGACCAGTACGGACTTGGTGTGATGCTCTACGAGATGGTTACCGGGCACTATCCTTTCAGGCCGATTCTGTGCACGCACTCATGATGAAACACATCACTGAGCCGGTGCCGTCGGCTTGTGCGAGTAACCCGCTGGTGTCGGCGGCGCTCGACGA
>DNHM01000371.1:1487-2830 GCA_003485885.1 Acidimicrobiaceae bacterium | reverse complement strand
GGCCCCGAGTGATTCGGGTCGCCTGTCGGACATAACCATCGTCTCGAAATAACCGGGGTGGCGGCCGGGTTGCGCCACTACGATCTACAACCGCATGAGCTCATATGAACAGCTAGCAGCTGACGCTGTTGCCAAGATCGACGGAGCGGGTGATCTCGACTCGCTCGAGGCGCTTCGTCCGACGCTACTTGGCAAGAAGGCGCCCATCTCCGCCGCAAAAAAGGATCTTGGTTCTCTTGAACCAGATCAGCGCAAGGAAGCCGGTCAGGCAATCAATGCCGCTCGACAAGCAGTCGAAGCAGCCTTTGCCGCCCGGCACGCAGACCTCGCAAGCACAGCTCGTGCTGTCGCTCTCGAGGCGGAACGGCTTGACCTCACCGAGTTTCAGAAGCCATCAGACGCAGGTCACCTGCATCTGATCACCCAGGCTCGTGACCGTCTTGAAGACGTGTTCGTCGGCATGGGATACACCGTGGCCGAAGGCCCCGAGGTCGAGACTGCCTGGTACAACTTCGAGGCGCTCAACATCCCCGAATGGCATCCCGCCCGAGGAAGCTTCGACACTATCTTCGTAAACCTGGGCGAACCCGAAGAGGTCATGCTTCGTTCGCACACCTCTCCGGTGCAGATCCGCACCATGGAGAACCAAGAGCCGCCGATCTACATCATCGCTCCCGGCCGCACCTTCCGCACCGACACCGCCGATGCCACCCACCTGCCAGCGTTCAACCAGCTCGAAGGTCTGGTCATCGACAAGGGCATCACCATGGGTGACTTGGCTGGCACCATCGACGAGTTCGTGCACACCTTCTTCGGCGCCGAGGTCAACACCCGCCTGCGCCCCTCATACTTCCCGTTCACGGAACCATCGGCCGAATTCGATATCAGTCTGCCCGACGGCAGCTGGCTCGAACTGGGCGGCTGCGGCATGGTGCACCCCAACGTGCTCCGCAACTGCGGCATCGACCCCGAGATCTGGCAAGGCTTCGCCTTCGGCTTCGGCATCGACCGCCTGGCCGTCATGCGTTACCAACTCGACGACATCCGCGAACTCGTGAACAACGACGTCCGATTCCTAAGGCAATTTTAAATGTTCGCCCACTCACTCACTCTGTCTGTATGTAGCCCAACGTTCTTGTCTCCGCTCGCGGCGTGCGGCTCACGTGCCCACACCAGTCCGCAGAGCAGCCAAAGCGCAGCGACGCTGCGATTGCGAGGTTCCCTGTGAAAGTGCTGCTCTCCTGGTTGCGTGAATTCGCGCCAGATATCCAAGGTGATCCGGTGGAGCTCGGCGAGACGCTGAGTTCGCTTGGCCTGGCTGTCGAAGAAATGACGATCACCGG
>DNHM01000371.1:0-1406 GCA_003485885.1 Acidimicrobiaceae bacterium | reverse complement strand
GTGCAGGTCGATGCCGGTGACGGTCAGCCGCTACAGGTGTGCTGCGGCGCGTTCAACATGGCGGTCGGCGACCTGATTCCGTTCGCCACGATCGGCACCACCATGCCCAACGGCATGGAGATTGCGCAGCGCAAGATGCGCGGCCAGATGTCGAACGGCATGTGCTGCTCGGCAAGTGAGATCGGCCTGGGCGAAGATAGTGATGGCATCATGCTGCTCACCGGTCAAACCGATGCCGCATTGGGTGCTCCCATCAACGATGCGCTTGGTATCACCGAAGACGTACTGTGGGACCTCGAAGTCAATGCCAACCGCCCCGACGCTATGTCGGTGTCCGGCGTTGCTCGTGACCTGGCAGCAAAACTGGGCGTGCCGTTCAGCTTCCCTGACTACAGCTACGCCTCGTCCGGTTTGGCAGTTGCCGACGAAGCCAACATCGAGATCATCGATCCGTCATTGTGCGGCCGTTTCCTGGCTCGCACCATTCATGGCGTCACGATCGGCACATCGCCTCGGTGGATGCAACAGCGACTCATCGCCCTGGGCATGCGCCCGATCAACAGCGTGGTCGACATCAGCAACTACGTCATGCTCGAACTCGGGCAACCGAACCACACCTATGACCTGGCGACCGTTCCTGGCGGCCAGATCAAGGTTCGCCGAGCCCACGAGGGCGAACAGATGACGACCCTCGACGGCGTCGAACGTTCGCTCGTGCCTGGCGACGGCGTAATCGCCAATGGCGACGACGTTGCCATTGGCCTTGCCGGCGTGATGGGCGGAGCCGAGACCGAGATCGGCGACGGCACCACATCTGTGCTGGTCGAGATGGCGTGGTGGGATCCACCAAGTATTTCGCGCACGATCAAGCGTCTGAACCTGCCAAGCGAAGCGGGCACCCGATACCGCCGTGGCGCCGATTGGGGCGACAACATGCCTCGGGCGCTCGACCGCTTCTGCCAACTAATTGCTGAGACGGGTGCAACCGTTTCAACTGGCACCATCGACGAGCACGGCACCACGCCTGATCGCACGCCCCTGCCAGTTCGAGTGGCGAAGGTCAACGGCCTACTCGGCACCGATATCGATGCCACCACGATGGGCAACCATCTGAGCAGCATCGGTTTCCAGGTCGACAACAGCCCAGACACCGAGAACCTGTCGGTCACAATCCCGACCTGGCGCTGGGACACCGAAACCGAAACTGATATTGCCGAAGAAGTCGGCCGCATGTTCGGCTTCGAAAACATCGTGCGCACAACCCCGCGCAGTGAGATCATCGGCCATCTCACCGACTACCAGAAGGCCCGCCGTGCTGTGCGGGCGGCGTTGGTCGGGGCTGGTTGCGACGAGATCCAACCAATGCCGTTCCTCGGCCCTGGTGATCTGTCTGCTGCTGGCATGCC
>DNHM01000295.1 GCA_003485885.1 Acidimicrobiaceae bacterium | reverse complement strand
CACCTTCCCCGAGCCTCAGTTCAGGGGCCAGACCAAACGCGAGTTGGGAACACCTGCCATCCAGAGCATCGTGTACGAGGTCGTGAAGACCCAGCTCACAGCTTGGTTCGAGGGCGAGGGCCCCAAGTCCCACGTCAATGCGCTGCGCGACAAGGTTGCCACCGCGATCCTGAACCGGATGGCATCTCGCCAGACCCTCGAGAACAAACGTAAGGCCGCCAGTTTGGGTTCGTCTGGTATGCCTGCAAAACTCGCCGACTGCCGCCAACACGGCATCAATAGCGAACTGCTGGTGGTCGAGGGCGACTCGGCTGCTGGTCCTGCAATGGCCGGCCGAGATAGCGCCACCATGGCCATCCTTCCGTTGCGAGGCAAGGTCGTGAATGCGGCCAAGGCCACCGTCAAACAGGTGCTCGACAACAGCGAAGCCCAGGCACTGTTCACCGCAGTCGGAGCCGGCAGCGGCGAAGCGTTCGATCTCGACTCAGCCCGTTATGGCCGCATCGTGATCCTGTGCGATGCCGACGTCGACGGCAGCCATATCCGTTGCCTGCTGCTCACGCTCATGCACAAGTACATGCGCCCCATGCTCGAGGCTGGGCGCATCTACGCTGCTCAGCCGCCGCTGTTCACCACCAAGGTCAACGGTGAGAACTACCGGGCATTCTCCGACGAGGAGAAGGAATCGATCACCGCCGAGCTCACCAAGGGGAACCGCAAGGCCGAGAACATCCGGTGGCAACGTTTTAAGGGGCTCGGTGAGATGAACGTTGATGAGTTAGCGTCCGCTGCTCTCGATCCCGAAACCCGCATCCTCAAACGCCTGACTATGCACGATGCAGAACAGGCCAAAGACGCAGCCAAGATGTTCGATGTGCTCATGGGCTCAAATGTTGAAGTCCGGCGCGACTACATCATCAAAGAAACCGCACTCTTCGACCGCGAAGCTCTCGACGTTTGACGTTCAGCCGGCTGGGCTGTCCTGGATCAGACGCCGAACTTCCAGGTCATCAGCACCAGCATGACGGCCAGTGAAAGGTGCAGGATGCCGCCAAGCATCTGCTTGCGGTTGTCGCCGACGGTGAACAACCGGAGCCAGCTCGGCGGGTACACAGCTGCGGTAAGCACAAGCACGAGCATCCAGACAGCGCCACCGACACTGAGCCAGCTTTGTTGGAAGTCGTACACGTCGTCGCTCAGGCCAACCAGTGCCCCACCAGCAATGCCAGCGACAAGGAACATCGGGAACATGATGTTCGATGCAGTTTCGTTCACGACCTCTTCGAGCGCTTGGCCTGCAGAGCGGCGGGCCCGAACGGCCATGATCGGAGCAATAAACGCCATGCCGACACCCAGCACGACGCTACTCATGTGCACGAGATACAAGATGTTGTAGGGCGTGCTCTGGAATGCTGCGATCATGGCAGTAACGGTACAACCGGATGAGCGTTCTCGCTGTCACTCCGTAGCTGTCACACCATGGTGGTAGAACTACAGGTATGGAATTCGCCCCCGAACCCCCCGTACGCGACCTGACTGTCGCCGACGAACATCTGAGATTGGGCAGCGACTACAAGCCCCGCCATCTTTCGCCCAGCAGCGCCAATCTGTACCAGCAGTGTCCTCGCAAATGGCGCCATCGTTATGTCGACCGTCTGCCTGATCCACCGGGTGAGCCCGCACTTGTCGGCACGTTTGCCCACCTCGTGCTCGAGCATCTGCTGCAGCTCCCCGAAGGCCAACGTTCTCAAGACGCTGCCAAGAAGCTCGCTCGCGACTACTGGCACGAGATGGAACAAGAAAAGGATTACCAGGCACTCGGGTTGACCGACGAACAATCCAAGTCGTTCCGGTGGAAGGCCTGGGAAGCCATCGCCGGTCTATGGGTACTCGAAAACCCCGACGAAACCCAGGTCCACTCCACCGAACACGAGGTCGAGGTCGATATCTCGGGTGTGCCGTTTCGAGGCATCATCGACCGGGTTGATGTTGTCGACGATGCGCTGGTGATCACCGACTACAAGTCAGGCAAGGCGCCCCTGGACCGTTATCGCAACCGTCCGCTCAAGCAGGTGTTGTTATACGCAGCCGCCGTCGAAGCAAGTTTCGGCCAGCGTCCAAGCGGTGCTCGGCTGCATTATCTCGGCCAGCGCACACTTGGCGTACGCGTTACCCCATCGAATCTCGGGGCTGCGGTGCAAGAACTGTCAGCAACATGGTCGTCGCTTACAAGCGCTTGCGAGACTAACCAGTTCGCAACGTCAACAGGCCCGCTGTGCGCATGGTGCCCGTTCCTGTCTGAATGTCCCGACGGTCAGAAAGAAGTCATCGCACGAAACGAAGCCGGATCGGTCCGAGCCGATGCCCCTGGTCTCGCAGTCATCTATGCCGAAGCTGGCTGAAAGACGTCCTCGCCGGGAAATGCTGGTGGTCAGCTACGCCAGGTGATTCGGAGGTGTTTATGAAACCAGCGGGCGATGACCAGCGTGGCGATGCCGCCGATGATGCCTGCTACCTTGGCCAGCCGAATCAGTTGGTCATCAGGCGGTGCTGGCACGGGCGTGACCCTGGGCCGGTTGAAGCCGTCGTCGCCAGCCCCAGGCAGCTTGTCAAAATCGGTACCAGCATTCACTCCAGCACCGTACCGCGACTGATAGCGACCTTCCAGAGTTGAGCGCTGACAAACAGGAACGACACTTGGCCGTTCGTCACAATCTGGAGGGCGCGTTCCATTTGGGGCGCGAAAGTATTACCGTTCTGTGACGGAATCGATAAGCGGTCCCNNCACCACGTATGCCTGACACTCCCGATACCACCTCAACGAACCGAACCACACTGAAGATTGTTGCTACCGTCGTGGCAACGATTGTCGTGCTGTTTCTGGCGGATGCATACCGATCAGGATCACAGGATTCGGCCACATCATTATCGACTCAGTCGATCCTCAACCTGCCCCAGCAGATCGACCCAACGTTGCCCACGACAGTTCCAACCACTGCGCCACTGGCCATGCCGACCGCCACTGTTACGTCAGCCCCCACACCCGCCCCCACGGCAACCGCTCTGCCCTCCCCTACCGCGATCCCCACGGCAACCCCGGAACCCACGCCACAACCGGCCCCCACCATCGAAGTGTCACCCGCAGGCGCGACCGCCTC
>DNHM01000349.1 GCA_003485885.1 Acidimicrobiaceae bacterium | reverse complement strand
TGTTGAGCCGACGCCTGAGCCGACATCAGAACCCGCAGCATCGTCGCAGATCGAGAACGCGTGGATGTTCGTGCTCTCTAGCAATGGAATCAATGTGCGGTCCACACCCGCAGGCCAAATCTTTAGTGCGGTCACATCAAGGTCACAGGTCCATGTGACAGGCAAGGTTGTTGTCGCTGGAGACCATCAGTGGGCCCAGATTGATGTCCCCGTGTCTGGTTGGGTTGCCCTGTCCTTCTTGACTTTTGATCAACCGGTGCCGACCGTTGACCCAGGGCCTAATTCGGTTCCTAGCGAGCCGCCAACAGCTGCTGACTGGGCGGCATTGCGGCTCTGTGAATCGAGTGGGAACTACAACATTGTTGATTGGAGCGGTCTATACCACGGCGCGTATCAGTTCTGGCAGCCGACGTGGGACCGCGTGGCCCGAAGCTACTGGCCGGAACTGGTTGGCGTGCTTCCGTCGCAGGCCACACCCGCCGACCAAGACAAGATGGCAAACCAACTCTTCGAACTCGAAGGTGACAAACCCTGGCCAGTGTGCGGCCTCCACCTCCGTTGAGCGCTGAGCCCAGCCAGCATGGCGCTAAGGGCACAGCCGACTTGCTCGCGCGATTCGGACTGCACCCTGATAAATCGCTGGGGCAACACTTCCTTGTCGACCCCAATCAGATTGACCGTATAGTTCGGCTCGCCCGGGTCAAACCTGGTGATCACGTGGCGGAGGTAGGTCCGGGTCTGGGTGCACTTACGGCTGGCCTTGTGAGTGCCGGCTGCACTGTCGTGGCTGTTGAGGTCGACGATGGTCTTGTCGAGGCTCTTCGGGCCCAGTTCGGCACGAATGATGCAGTTCGGGTTGTGCACGAAGACGCCTTGAAAGTGGACTGGGATCAGGTCACGCCCGCCGACAAGTCGTGGGCAATGGTTGCGAACCTTCCCTACAACGTTGCAACACCGCTCGTTCTCGACGTGTTGGACGACGTTCCTCAGGTCAAATCGCTACTGGTCATGGTCCAGCGAGAGGTCGCCGAACGTCTTGTCGCAGGGCCTGGCTCTTCAACCTATGGAATCCCTTCGGTCAAGGTTGCCTATTGGGCCACGGGTGAACTGGTCGCCAAGGTGCCAGCGTCGGTCTTCCTGCCGCCGCCGCGAGTCGAATCGGCCCTCGTGCGCCTGGTACGTCACAAACAACCGCTCTACGACGAACCAATCGGCCCGGTGTTTGAGCTGGTGCGAGCTGCATTCGGAAAACGACGCAAGATGTTGCGAAAGTCCTTGTCCGGACTCGTGACCCCTGAGCAGTTTGCTGCAGCCGGCGTTGCGTCCGACAGCCGACCGGAGCAGATTGGTGTCGAGCAATGGTGTGCGTTGGCCAAGGCCAGGCGTCTCGCCAGCTAACCTGCGCGGGTGCTTCCCGACGTCGCCACATTGTTCGCTCCGGCCAAACTTACGCTCTCATTGCGGGTCACAGGCGTACGCGACGACGGCATGCATCTGATTGATGCCGAGATGATCACACTGAATTTCGGCGACACACTTGAGATGTCGGCAGGCTCAGGCGTGGAATACACGGGTACCTATGTTGGCGAGGGTGATGGCTCCGATCTGGTGTCGCGTGCTCTGGCCCTGGTTGGTGCACAGCGGCAGATCCATGTCACGAAGCGGATTCCGCCTGGGGCTGGATTGGGTGGGGGATCCTCAGACGCCGCTGCCATTCTTCGGGCAGCGGGGTTTGACGACGCGGCAGCAGCGGCACGCATAGGGGCCGATGTCGCTTTCTGTTTGGCAGGCGGTCGGGCTCGCGTCACCGGCATAGGTGAACTCGTCGAGCCACTGCCGTATGTGCCAACAACGGTGACGTTACTCACGCCGCCGCTGCACTGCAGTACGCCCGCGGTGTATCGGGCATGGGATGACATGGGCGGACCGGCAGGTGATAACGGCAACGACCTTGAGGATGCGGCGGTGATGGTCGAGCCCAAACTGGCCGTCTGGCGCGACCGTTTAAGCGATCATTCCGGTCGTCGTGCACGGTTGGCTGGCAGCGGCTCAACGTGGTTCGTCGAGGGCGCGTTCCCTGGCGACCACATGCTGGTTGCTACGGCGACGCGTTGAGTCCCGCACTCTGTGTTGCTCATTGAGGGCGCGGTAATCACGGCCTAGCATGAGTCGCATACTCCAAGTCGCGCAGACTCACCGAGATTTGCGGTGCGCAAACCAACCCGTTGGACGATGCGTGGCAGAGTGACACGTCGAAAACGACGGGTGTTTGGCTGAAGTGGCGGCTTATTTGCCGCGCTGGCGCTGTGCTCGCGTGCGCTTGAGCATCTTGCGGTGCTTCTTCTTACGCATGCGCTTGCGGCGCTTCTTTACAAGTGATCCCATAGCGGGCTAGACACTATCTGCCCAGGCTTACTTCGCGTCGCCGTTCTTTGGGTTCCACACAACTCATGTGAGAAATCTTCGGGTCCCTGCCTGACCGGGAATGTTGGGAAAGAGCAGCGAGGCTCCGTTCGGGGAGATATCGTACGTTTCTGATGGCCCTTAGTTCAGTTGGAAGAACGCCTGTTTTTGGTACAGGAGGTCGCAGGTTCGAACCCTGCAGGGCCAGCTCATCACTTTTTCCGTCGGTCGTTGTCGCACCGATGATCATCTCACCGAT
>DNHM01000437.1:1380-4020 GCA_003485885.1 Acidimicrobiaceae bacterium | reverse complement strand
TCATGGGTTGCTCCGGACCCTGCCACCGCTAGAAATGGAGACGGTGAAACAGGTCCGGCGTGCTGCTCGTGCGCTCGACGTCGATTGGCCCGACGGGGTCAGCTATCCCGACCGGGTTCGAACCTTGGACCCGAATACGCCCAGCGAGGCCGCACTGCTCGTACGAGCGGCTCGCAGCTTCCGGGGTGCCGGTTACGAAGCCTTCTTTGATCATCACGTACCCAAACAACCACTGCACGGTGCAATCGCCGCCATCTACGCCCACGTCACTGCACCACTACGTCGAGTCTGCGACCGGTTCGCGAACGAAATCGTGCTCGCGCACTGTGGCGGTATCGAAGCGCCCGCATGGGCACTCGAAGCACTCGAACAACTTCCAGCGATCATGACCTCGGCCCGCCAGCGCGACGGAGCACTTGAACAAGCCAGCGTGGACTTCGTCGAAACAGTTGCACTGCGGTGCCGCGTCGGTGAAATATTCGATGGCATGGTCCTGTCGCATAGCCGCAATGGGGCCAAGGTCCAGTTGCACGATCCCGCAGTGCTTGCACCGATTCGCGAGCAGCCCGAGGTTGGAGAGATGGTCCGTCTTCGCCTCGACAGCGTCGATAGCAAGAAACGTCGAGTGGAGTTCAGCGTTGTCCTCTAAGCCTCGGGTTCTGACGCTCCTGGATAGTCGAGTTGGCCGGCGGGTCAGTATTGCCCCGATAGTCGTCATCGGCTCGGTGGTGGGTGTCGTCGCGTGCCCGGTGATCCTGGTGGTTGCTCTTGCCCGAGATCTGTTGCAGCGACGACGCCGACTACCCACGTTTCGCCTCAGCGCCCTCGTGATCGGGGCACTCGTCATCGAAACCGTCAGCATGGTGCTGACGTTCCTCACCTGGATCAGCATCGGCTTTGGCCATCTTGGCCCTGTCCGATGGCGATGGCAGATGCACCGCCGCTCGATCGGCTGGTACACCCGGTCCATGCTCACGTTGATTACCCGGGTGCTCGGCACCAAGATCATCTGGCGGGATCACGCCGATCTCAGCACCGGCCCGGTCATATGCATCGCGCGACACACGAGTTTCTTCGACGCCGTCATTCCCGCGACAATTCTTTGCCAACGCAACAACCTCTTGGCTCACCACATCGTCACCCATGGCCTGCGTTATTCCCCATGCATCGACATCGTGGGTCATCGAGTCCCGACCCGATTCATCAAGCGCACACCGGGTGAAGGAAGCAGTGAACTCGTGCCTATCGAACAGATAGGCAGCATTCTGGACCATCGCTCAGCCGCAATCATCTTTCCCGAAGGAACCTTTCGCAATCCCGCACGTTTTGAGCGGCAGATCGAACGAATCAATCGACGTCGACCCGACCTCGCAGATCGTGCCAAGACGTTGCAACACGTGTTACCGCCACGGACCCACGGCGCCTATGCCCTTCTTCAAGGAGCACCAACAGCCGACATCGTGGTGTGTGCAAACACCGGATTCGAGTCCTTCGGAACAATCAAGGACATCATCGACCACCCTTTCGCCGACACCCCAATCATCGTCGAGACATGGCGTATTCCGCGCGATCAGATCCCGCAGAATCAGGACGCATTTAACGACTGGCTCTTTGACCAGTACGTCATCATCGACAACTGGGTCAGCGAGAACACTGACCCTGGGTTGATCGAAACAGGTTGATCGATATTACAGAACGCTGCGAATGCGGGTGCTGAGATCGGCGCCTTCGTCGAGACGGTGACGCCAGTCGCTTGCTTCACCAATGGCGTTGGCGTACTGCTTACGACGTTCGGCCCGACGGCCGGTCTCCGGTTCTGCAGGAGCATCCTCGTACTGCGAGGTGATGCCTAGGCGAAGCATTTCAATAGCATCGGAGCGGAGCTGCGAAACCCGAGACTCGGTGACGCCCAAGAACCGGGCGAGGTCAACCGAAGTTTTCTCCTCGAGGAAATAACCCACGATCACCAAACGGTGACGCTCGGGCAACAGCGAGATGGCATCTTGGAGGTAGGCGTAGAGTTCGCGGCCTTCGAGCTGCTCATCGGGTTCAAGGTTGGCCTGGTCAGGGAGCACATCGAGGAGGTTCAGCGCTTCGCCGTTCTCGCCATGGACATCGTGTTCTAGGGCAAGAACAACCGAACGATAAAGCTGGGAACGAAGTTTGGAGACTTCGGCTGGCTTCATGCCGAGAGCTTCGGCGGTTTCCTTGGTACGAGGTGCTCGGCCCAGTTCGCTGGCGAGTTGTTGTTCCATTGCATCGAAACGGCGCGACAGGCGACGAACGGAACGAGGCGCCCAGTCGGCGGCACGAACAGAGTCGAGCATGGCACCACGGACTCGGCGGGCGGCGAACCGCTGAAATGGAATGCCACGTTCTGGGCTGTAGCGCTGGGCTGCTTCAACCAGACCGAGGGCGCCAGCTCGTGCGAGCTCTTCACGTTCGACGTGGCGAGGGAAATGGACAGCCACCTGGAAGACGATGTGCTTGACCAGTGGTACGTGCGCCTCGATCAACGCATTGATCTCGGCGGGTGTCATCGTGTTGCCGACGGGCTCGTTGTCTTCGATGTCTGCCAGTGTCGCTGCTGCGTTCGCTGTGCTCACGTCGCTTATCCCTTCGTACATGGCTTCCCTTGAC
>DNHM01000437.1:0-1323 GCA_003485885.1 Acidimicrobiaceae bacterium | reverse complement strand
AATACAACGTTTTCACTAGCGATTTGCCACTTTCGAGCAGCATGTATCGGGCGATTATCGCTCGGCGTGGTCACAATTTGTGACCCGTCATAGGCCCAAAGGCGTACATCATTCGAGATGTATTGCAGCAATGGCATCACATTCTCGCATGTCGCGGCCGATTGGGCTCCTGTACGAATCCCTCGTTCGCCTCCCAATTCCCTGCAAAAAGCCGCAGCCATTGCGGCTGCCCCCGTTGCCTGTGCTGCGGTCGCGGCCATCGCTCGGTGTTCGACCTTGCCGTTGACCACCCCTCGCACTTCTGCCCACACTGCACCAATCAATCCCTCTGCGTGTGGGGGACGCAACATGGGAAGCCGGGCGGTGAGTCGATCACGTCGGGTTGCTGCCTGACGCGATTCAATACGGTCGACACTCGGAAATGCCTGATGCAGTAAGAACGGATCTGCCAATGCGGCGCGATAACAATCCGCGGCACCAACCGGATCCGGAAACCACACGAGTTCTCGACCTGATCCGCCTCGTGATGCCCGCAGCGACCCGTGGTGTACCTCGGTTGCGGCGCTGCCCATTGCCCGATGATGTTCGCGCGCACACGCTGGCCCGCCCGTGCCGAACTGCGCAGTGCTGATCGTGGTCACCGAATCAAGACCACGCGCGAGGTAACTGGCTAACAATGTTGACACGCCCGGCGAATACGCCGCACCAACAACCAACGTCGCACCACTTTCGCGCGCAACCGGATCAAGGGCCCACAGTCGATCAATATCGTCGGGATTATCGGCTGTGGTTACGACATGGGTACCGCCACGCAACAACTGCTTCGCTAGTGCAGGCTGGTGAGCTGACTCGGTTGCCAACACCACAATGTTGGCATCGGTGGCTGCCGGATGGGGCCAGCCGCGCCCGACCTCGACATCTCCCCACGGCTTCGACGGTCGTGTGTGAGATAGCAACACGATCTCATTGGGCAACTCACCAGGCAGCATGTCGCCACCAAACGCGGCGATGCTGTCACTGGTATCGCGCGTACGAAGCGCGATGGCGGTTCGCCGTCCAACCACACCCGCACCAAGGATTGCAATTCGAGCCATACCGAGATCTAACAGAGCTCGTCTGGGTCGATCTCGCGCCACCCACCACGTTGTGGAGGTGCGCCATCACCGCCAAAGACACGCAGAATTGCCGCGGTTGTCGCAGCAATTGCCGCACCAAACACGGCCCGTCGGAACATGGTGAACATGTGATCAGGTTACTCCCCCAAAAACAGGGTGGTCGAACGGTCCCGTCACGCTACGATGACGCCGCACTGTTCGGGGCTAT
>DNHM01000302.1:1311-3682 GCA_003485885.1 Acidimicrobiaceae bacterium | reverse complement strand
CAGGAAGCGCGCCAGATCTTGTGGCAGGACCAACGGCGCTTTATGGATGCCACCCGGTTCGCCCAATTCGGCTCATGGTCCGGCACGGTCGCCCATCCCGATGGTGAGTTCGAGGTCAACGAGACCGAATGGCTTGGCACCAAGGATCGGTCGTGGGGCGTCCGAGGGGTAGGTGAACGAATCCAGATCGGTGCACCCAAACGCCCTGGCGCGTTCTTCTTTCTGTGGGCACCGTTAATTTGGGATGACCATGTCTCGCACGCGGTGTTCTTCGACGGCTCCCGAGGCGAAGCGCTTGTTCGGGAAGGCTCAACATCGCCGCTCTACGCCACAGCAGATGAGATTCCCAGCGAGCTGGATAAGACTGCCGACCATATGGCGACCGCGGTACATCGGGTCAGGTATCACCCCGGAACGCGGCTGGCGTCATCGTGTGAGCTTGACTTGATCGATCTCTACGGCAGTGTTCGCACCATCGAGATGACCCCACAGCTGCGGTTCCAGATGAAGGGGCTCGGCTACGGTCATCCCATCTGGAAACAAGGGGCATGGCAGGGCGAACTCGCCATCCACGGTGAAAGTTACGACCCTGACACCATGGACCTGACGGCCCCCGAGAACATCCATGTACAACAAGTCGTGACGGTTACCGACGGGACCCGATCCGGTATTGGTGTGCTCGAACAAATTGTGGTCGGTCCCTACGAACCTTCGGGTTTGACGGGCCTGTTCGACGGTGCTCCCGCAAGCTAGATCTGAGCTACGTGATCGCTCCGAGTGCCCTAGCAACTTGGAGTTCGAGAAAGTCGTCGGTGATCTCGGTGCCGATTTGGGTTGCCCGGAAGTGAATGGGCGCGGCCATCAATTCGACCAGAAGTTCGGGGTCGTCGACTTGTCCACATTCACCACGCAGGTGTGCGCGTCTCACAACGTCGGCTGCGGCTGAGAAACGGCGCGACCAGAACGCAGGCCGAAGTTCGGCGAGTTCGGGAGATGCGTTTGCTGACGCGGAGAGTAGGGCCCGGCCAAGGGGCGCCACGACGCTGCTCCGGACCGCTATGGCTATTGCCAGCAGATCTTCCCGAAGATTGCCGGAGTCTGGGATCGGTATGGATGTGTCGGCTTGTGCCTGCAGAGCGGCAAGCACCAGATCTTCTCGTTTCGGAAACCGCCGATAGATCGTCGTCTTGTTCACTCCGGCAAGTTCGGCGACGCGTCCGACCTTGATCGAAAGGGTTCCAGTCTCTTCGATCACGGCAATCGTGGAGGCGAGGATCTTGTCGTCGACAATCTTGCCTCGGCGGTGTGAGGGTTTAGTCATATGAAGGGTTCCTAGGAACGGCGGGCAGCGACCTCATCGGCCAGTGCCGTGTTCAGGTTAGTGAAGCCGACTTCGGTCTGGGTTAGGACCTTTCCCATGAATCGGATGAGGATGCCGCTGAACTTCTCGCCGTGGTCAAGTCGCGTTCGGCCGTCACCAAGATCAGTGAGTTCGAAGCTGTGCTCTCCATCGAAGAGGCGGTTGACGAGAAACTTGCCTTTCCAGCGAAGCATCCGACCTGGGTCGGCTTCGAGCACGGTTGGGGAGAACGACATGCCATCGCCACCGGCGTCTTTTCGGGCTGTGATCTTGATGGTCGTGCGCACGGTTGCCTCTCCAACAATCCGAGCGAAGAACGGGTTCCACTTCTCATACGCTGGGAAGTCAGTGAGGACATCCCATATCTCCTCCGGTGTGGCGTCGATGTCGAGCGTCGTGCTGATTGTTTTCTTCATGGCGATCCTTTATTGCAACTTGCTGTTGCGTTCGACCTTACGCGGTTTGGGTGGTTAACGCAACAGTTGGTTGCATTGAATGGTCTTGTGTTGACTGGGAGCGCCGCCTCCGGTTGTTGCCTGTCTCTAAGATGCGGCTATGGATAAGGCCTATGGATAACGAACCACGCAGCATTCGGTTTGGCCTCTACGACCTCGTAGAGACTCGGCCAGGCGTCGGTCTCGACCAGCTCTACCGCGAACGGTTCGAGCTGATCTCCGCAGCTGAAGAAGCTGGGCTGTGGGGCTATCACACGACCGAACACCACCTGAATCCGCTCGACGCCACACCGTCGCCCAGTCTGTTTCTTGCCGCTGCTGCCCAACACACCTCGAAGATCCGACTCGGCTCGCTGGTTCATGTGCTGCCGCTGTACGAACCGGTGCGGCTGGCCGAGGAGCTTCTTATGCTCGATGCGCTCACCGGGGGACGGCTCGAGATCGGCGTTGGCAAGGGTGTCAGCTCACCCGAACAGCGCTTGCTGGGTCGCGATCCTGACAATAGCGACCGCCGAATGGAGGAGATCTTCGATCAGGTGGTTGCGATCTTGCAGGG
>DNHM01000302.1:0-1229 GCA_003485885.1 Acidimicrobiaceae bacterium | reverse complement strand
GCCGACTATGCAGGGCGCCGGAATCTCAACGTCGTGTTGGGTGGATCGGCCGAGCGGGTGATCGAGTCTGCACACCACCACAAGGCCACGGCGGCTGCGCACCGTAACGGTCCTGCCCGGGTGAACCCGGACCCCGTTCCGACGACGGGGTTCACTCGACACGTCCTGGTCGACGTCGATGGCGAGCGTGCCCGTCGCCGAGCAGCGGAGTCGTGGCAGGTCTACGACCACAACATAACCACCCACGTCCGGCGGCTCGGTGAGCAACGGCAATCCAACCCGACCCTCGACGGTGATGGCGAACGGGCGATGGAGCTAGGACTGCTCGCTGCCGGAAACCCTGACGACGTCGCCGCGAACCTCCTAGCAGTCGCCTCTCACTCGCCAGTCGACTACTCGATGATCTCGTGCTGCTGGGGTTCTCTCGATCACCGAGAGGCGATGGCGTCGTTCGAACTTTTTGTCACCGAGGTGATTCCACGGGTGAATGCTGGTCTTGGGCTGACCAGCTAACGCGGTTTCGCAGGTACTCCGGCAACGGTGATACCAGCGGGGACATCCTTCGTCACCACGGCTCCTGCGCCGACGATGGACCCCGTCCCGATGGTGATGCCAGGCAGGATTGTCGCGCCGGCAGCGATCCACGCCCGGTCGTTGATCGTCACGCCGCCACATATCGTGACCGACGGCGAGATCGTCACGTCGCGGCCCACTCGATCATCGTGACTTAGGATGGCGCCGGTATTGATCAAGGTGCCGGGCCCGACGACCGCATTCGATGTGATTCGGGCGCCAGGTGACACGATGCAACCGATGCCGAACTCGACAGCGAGGCCGACGGTTGCGTCGGGATGGATCAGCGTGGTGGCGTGGCGATCAGCATCCGCTAGCCGAACCCTGAGTGTGTGCCGTTCGGCGCCGTCTCCTCCGGTGATTGCTACTGGACCTGGCGGAAGAGCAGCGATATCGCCTGTCCAGCTGATTGCTTCGAGGCCTAACGCAGTGGCGGCCGCGAGAGCTGAACCCGTCCCCGCGATCGCTCGAACCGGCAGACCTAATGCCGCACATATCGATGCAACCTCGGCCGCATAACCAGACTCTGCGAGGATGACGATCCCATCGGTACTTCCCATGGGGCAATCATGACACCGGGAGTCATGTGGCGTGTCATGCAGTCACAGGCGCGAGCTGGTGTGACCAGGCCGAAGCAAATAAGGAGCGTGATGTAC
>DNHM01000451.1:3571-4012 GCA_003485885.1 Acidimicrobiaceae bacterium | reverse complement strand
TCGCCGATAAAGAGCGTGTCGCCGGTCAACACTCCATACGGGACCTCGTCGCCGGCGTGCTCTCGCACCACGATGCTTATCGATTCAGGTGTGTGGCCGGGGGTGTGCAGGATCTCCAGTTCGACCTCGCCAAGCGAGATGCGTTCACCGTCCGCGAGCTTGTGAGATGCGAACTCAGTCTCTGCTACGGCCGAGAAAGCGATGTCAGCGCCGGTCGCTTCTGCCAGTTCGAGGTGGCCCGACAAGAAGTCGGCATGGAAATGGGTTTCGAGAACCAGTTCGATGGTCAGTCCCGCTGCTTCAGCGTCGGCAAGGTATTCGCCAACGTCTCGACGCGGGTCGACAACAACGGCGCGACCCGTGGTTTCATCACCAATGAGATAGGACGCCTGGGAGAGGCAGTCGAGGTAGTACTGAGTGAACTTCATGATGTGTGCTCCT
>DNHM01000451.1:0-3528 GCA_003485885.1 Acidimicrobiaceae bacterium | reverse complement strand
TGATGTCACAAGCGTTGGTGCGGTTGTATGGGAGCTTGGCCAGCACTGCTGCCATAGCGCAGGTGTTTGACACCGCTGAGTAGGCGAGGCCAGCGCCGACGCCTGCTGCGATCCATTCCAGACCTGGGACAAAGATGCTTGCGACAACCGCCACGATGGCGAATGTGCCAGCGACGAAGCGGACTTGGCGATCCATGGCCCACCGGGTGGTGTTGCCAACAGTGAGGTCTCCCCCAGCTGCTTGCCAGCTGGTCATGCCGCCTTCGAGGATGTGCAACGTTGCTTTGCCAGCTTCGGTCAGTTTCTCATGCGCTTGGCTGGCCCGGCCGCCGCTTTGGCAGACCAAGACAACGGGATGTTCAACGTCTGCGAGGTCACGGACGTGTTCGCCCAGGGTGTCCAGCGGCACGTTGTAGGACCCGGGGATGTGCGAGTTTTCGAATTCGCCGCCGGTGCGTACGTCCAGGATGCGAATCGCTGGGTCTTCGAGCTGCAGCTGCTGGAGCTGGGTGACATCGATGACGTCGGTTGCAGGGAAAGTAGTGGTCATGATGCCTCCAAGGCAATAAGGGATTGGGTGGGGGTTGGTGTTGTGACGGGTATGAGTTCGCCCGTCACGAGGTCATGGACGGCGCCGCGGATCTCGACGTTTCCAGCTCGTGCTGCCTGTCCAACCGGTCCATCGTGATCAACGAGCGCTTGCACGGTGGCTGCAACATTGAGCGCCGAGATTTCATCCGGCGTGGCGTCGGGACGGGCCTTTGCGATTTCGCAGATCGAGCTGACAACTGGTGCCAGGTGGCCGCCGCATGTGCCGGCGACTGCAGCGCCTACCGCGCCGCAGCTGGTGTGGCCCAGAACAACAATGAGGTCAACGTCGAGGCTGGCAACTGCGTAGTCGAGGCTGGCCAGTGCTGAGGGCACTGCCGTGTTACCGGCTATGCGGATGACGAAGAGGTTTCCTGCCGGCTGGTCGAAGATGACCGAGGGAGGCACTCGCGCATCGGAGCAGGCAAGGATCGCTGCTTTAGGTTCGTGATTAGGTGGTCGCGTTACCGGCCCAGGCGCGGTTGCACGGTGCGCATTAACGAGCGTGTTCCAAGATGTTTCAGACATTGCAGTCAACCTTCCTTTCAGAGGTGGTGGTGTCTGTTGGGGTTCGTTCATCGATCCCGTGGAGCCGTTGATCGGCGGGCGCTGGCTGTCCGGCTCTGATCACCGTGAGAGCGTCGTTCGTGCTGGTGTGGACACGGTCGCTGAGCTCGTCCCAGATACCGGATCGACGAAGCACATCTCGGACGGGGCCCTTCACATCGGTGAGGTGCAACTCGACGTTGCGTGAAGCGATCTCGTTGAGCAGATCGTGGAACATCTCCGCACCGGTGGCGTCGAGATCGTTTATCCCCGACGCATCCAGAACCAACGCTCGTGGTTCTTGGGTGATCTGGTCGGCATGATCGAGGATCAGTTTCTTTACGTTGACGGCATTGACAAATGACACCGCAGCATCGATGCGCACAATGTGGACGCCCTCGATGGTGTTGGCTTCAGGGAAACGTTCGACGTTGCGGTAGCTGGTCGTGCCATCGACATGGCCGAGCACTGCGGAGTGTGGCATCGACATGCGAGCGAATACGACGAGCACCGATGCAACCACCGCTACCAAAATGCCGAGTTCGATCCCCAGGATCAGGGTTGCGAAGAACGCCACGCTCAGGCCAATGAGGTCACTCTTTTTTACCTGGGCGATGTGTCGCATCTCAGCGGTGTCGATCAGACCGGTGACCGCCATGATGATGATGGCGCNNAAGGGCTGCGTTGGGCAACGATGCGAAGAGTGGTGTTAAGAACGCGATGGTCACCAACACGATTCCGGCGGTGATGAGTGATGCGAATGGGGTGCGAGCGCCAGCTGTGTCGTTGACTGCGGTTCGAGAGAAGCCGCCGGTCACTGGGTAACCGCCGAAGAGGCCAGCGGCAACGTTGGCGGCGCCTAGACCAATGAGTTCGCTGTTCGCAACCACTTCGTAGCGGTGACGGCGGGCGTATACCTTGGCCACGGCGATCGACTCCATGAAACCAACGATCGTGATCACAAACGCGGTGGGCAGAAGTGTTCCCATAAGGGAGCCGTCGAAGTCGGGTAGGCCGAACGCTGGGAGTTTGTCGGGGATATCTCCAACAACCTTGACGCCACGATCCTCGAGGTCGAATAGCTGCACTGCGAGGATCGAGCCAACTACCACCACGAGCGCGGCCGGGACTTTGGGGGCGAATCGTTTCAGCGAGAACAGCGCAGCGAGTGAAACACTGCCGAGAACCAGCGTGGTTGAGTTGGTTGTTGAGAGATTGTCAACTACCTCACGAACGGTTTCGTAGAAGTGTTCTTTGCGTTCGATGGAGATGCCGAAGATGTGTTTGGCCTGCGAGAACCCGATGATGATCGCTGCCGCGGCAGTGAAACCGACCAGCACCGAATGTGACAAGAAGTTCACCAGGAATCCGAGGCGGCCAAGACCGAGGACGATGTGAATAACACCAACCATCAACGCCAACAGCGCTGCGGTGGCAAAATACGCTGCGGTCCCCTCCTCGACCAAAGGCGCGAGTGCGGACGCAGTCAATAGCGAGACGATCGCGACAGGACCTACAGCGAGCTGGCGAGAGGTGCCGAACAGTGCGTAGATGATCACCGGGATCGTTGCGGCGTACAGGCCCACCTCGGCCGGAAGCCCAGCGAGTAACGCATAGGCCATGGCTTGCGGGACCAGCATTGCGCCAACCGTGAGCCCAGCAGCTAGGTCGCTGCGCAGATCCGTCCGGTCATATCGCGGTGCCCAAGACAAGATCGGAAGAATCTCCGCAACGTTCATAGTCCTAATATACGTACATTTGGACAAATATCAACCGATGATCCTCAAACCACGAAAACAGACACCCCCTTTACCCCACCTGCGGGCCGTATCAGGGTCCTTCGCTCGGCTGCGACGCCTGCGCTCTATCTCTTAAGCGTTAGCATCGAGCATGCCTCCGCATCTTGGACCCATCTGCGTCGTTGGCGCTGGAATCATCGGCGCTTCAGCCGCACTCCACCTGATCGAGTCTGGCGCTCGTGATGTCATCGTCATCGACGCTGGTGAACCGCTGGCCGGCACCACACCAGCCGGCGCCGGTTTCGTCGCACGTTTCGGCGCTGATCACAACCGTCGGCTTGGTTCGTGCACCATCCCGCTGCAGGAGTACGGCCTGGAGTTCTACCGAGGTCTGCACGAGTCGGGCGCAGATCTCGAATTTGCGAGCAACGGAAATGTGGTGCTCGCCTGCACGCCAACCATGCTCGACACACTGGCCGACGGCATCATGGGACATCCCCATGTTGGCGCTGGCACGCGAGTGCTCGACGCGGACGGTGTTACAGAAGTCATGTGTGGAGCGGTCGATCCAGCGGCCGTCGCTGGTGGCATCTATATGCCAGAAGCCATTCAGCTCACCACCGGTCTCGCTCAGCAGGAAATCATTACCCGTCTC
>DNHM01000374.1:1173-5167 GCA_003485885.1 Acidimicrobiaceae bacterium | reverse complement strand
ACGTCGCTGCCGAAGGATGCGAGTGAACGAGCGGTGACCCATGACCCGCTTAGCCAGATGGCGACCGCGACAACAGCGCCCAACAGGTCGGTGAGAAACGGGGTCCGTTGCGCCGGGGACCCGTGAAGCAATGACAGGGCGAATCCGGTGAGGCCAAGAGTGATCAGCGGCCACATACTGGCGGAGACGATGTCGCTCCATGGTTGGGGCAAGCCGAAGCCGGTCCGGCCAACATTGACGAGTACCAGCAAGGCCACGAGGGCCGGCACGGACAAGATCGCGGCCACGAACCCAGCCACACGTGTCGTGACAAAGTTCCGCTTCTGGTCACGACCGGTGATGTGGTCGAGTCCACCAATGAGCGACGTGAAACCTCGTGACGATGCGTAGAGCGATGTCAGCAGACCGAATGTCAGTCCCGACGTACTTGGTTCGGCGAACAATTCATCGATGGAATCAACCGCCTGGTTGCCGATGCCCAACAGGTCACGCACAAACCCGGTCATGGCAACCCGGGCATCGTCGGCGACGTGGAACCCGAACAGGCTGTCGACGTAACCGAGTGCCGAGGCAGAAACCAGAAGCAACGGCGTGACGCTGAGAAGCGCCCAGAAGCTGACTTCGGCCGCGATACCCATGACTCGGTTCTGACGCACCAGCTGGATGGTCTCGACCACAGTGTTGGCGGCCCAGCTGTCCTTGATGCTGCGGGGCACAAGCGCCCACGCTCCCCGAGCGAGCAAGATCACCGGCGCTATCACGAACGCACGGACGCGTGTGAACACACTCATATCGAGGTCCTCGCGTGCATCCACCGACCCGATGCTAGGACCAGAGCAGGACGCTCCGAGCTTCGTTCATGCCGATTGGGGTGGTTCAGCGTGTGATATCGGCCTGTATTCGAGCCGAAAACGACACGTCCGAGAAAGCCCGGCTGATCGGTCGGGCTGCCAGCTAGCATTTCAGGCCGTGGCGAAGCCAACTTTTAAGACCCCAAAAGGCACCCGAGATATTCTCCCTGGTGAGGCGGATCGCCAGCGCGCGCTCGTCAACACGTTTGGCGAAGCCGCCAGGCGTGCAGGGTATGGCCATGTCATGACGCCGATGTTCGAGGACCTGGGCGTCTTCAAGCGACTCGGCGAGGCAACCGATGTCGTCACCAAGGAGATGTACGACTTCGAAGCGAAGGACGGCAAGCGGTACGCGTTGCGTCCAGAGTTGACCGCCTCGGTGGTTCGTGCGTTTGTGCAACACCGCCCGCTGATCCCGTGGAAGGTCTGGTACGAAGGCCCCCAGTTCCGTTATGAGCGGCCCCAAGCAGGTCGTTATCGCCAGTTCAGCCAGGTAGGCGTCGAAGCGCTTGGCACCGATGACCCAGCGATCGACGCAGAAATCATCGCACTCGCATGGGACTTCTACGCCACCCTTGGACTGCGTCAAGTCACGCTCATGCTTAACAGCCTGGGCGATGCCACCTGTCGCCCCGCGTATCTCGATGCTCTCACGGCCTACTTCAATGACAACCTGTCGTTGTTGTCTGAGCAGTCGCAGTACACCCTCCAAGTCAATCCGCTTCGTGTGCTTGACTCGAAGCGCCCTGAAGACCAGGCAGTCATCGATGCTGCGCCGATCATGGTCGACTTCTTGAGCCCAGAGACTGGCGAACACTTCGCTGGCGTTCGGCGAGTGCTCGACCGGCTTGAAATCCCGTACGACATCTCGCCCCGGCTCGTGCGTGGACTTGACTACTACACCCGCACAACGTTCGAGTTCACCTCGACCGCATTACAAGGGTCGCAGAACGCCATCGGTGGCGGCGGTCGATACGACGGCCTGGCCGCTGACCTGGGCGGACCGGCTACCCCAGGTATTGGTTTTGCACTTGGCGTGGATCGCATACTGATCGCCTGCGACGAAGAAGGCGTGTTTGGCGCCCCAAGCTCGTTGGTCGACGTATTCATCATCGATGTGACCGGAGGCGACGAAGCCGCGGTCATAGGTAGCCAGCTCCAAACGGCCGGGATTGCCACCGATCGGGCCTACGATGCTCGGTCGATGCGAGCCCAGTTCAAGGTCGCCGATAAGAGCGGCGCTCCGATCGCCATCGTGATCGGCGAGGACGAACTCGCTGCGGGCACCATACAAATTCGCACCCTGCAAGGGGAAGAACGCGAGCAGACCTCGGTCGCTCGCACCACACTGATCGAAGAACTCAAGAAGAGACTGACATGAGCGACGAAGAGACACCAGTACCCACCGAAGCTGAATACGCCGAAGGCGCCGACGAATACGGCGAGTACGACGACGACGGCGAGGACGACGACGGCGGCGTTGACATGGCTGGCGCCCGAGGCATGCGCAGCGACTACTGCGGCGAGCTGACCCGCGATGATGTCGACCGCGAAGTCACCCTGTGCGGCTGGGTAGACAACCGTCGCGAACATGGCGAGAAGCTGGCCTTCATCGACCTCCGCGACCACACCGGCATCATCCAATGTGTCGTAGATGAGAAGCACGACCTGCGCCGTGAATACGTTGTGCGCGTCACCGGCACTGTTGTCGGCCGCCCCGAAGGCATGGAGAACCCGTTCCTTGCCACGGGAGCGATCGACGTGCAGAACTGCACGGTCGAGGTTTTGAACAAGGCCGAGACGCCGCCGTTCATGCTGAATAGCCGCCAAGACATCGACGAGACGCTTCGGCTGAAGCACCGTTATCTCGACATGCGCCGCGAGCGTATGCAGCGCAACCTGCGGTACCGCTCGGTTGTGCAGAGCGCAGTGCGTGGCGCCATGGAAGACCAGGGTTTCACCGAGATCGAAACACCACTGCTGATTGCCTCGACGCCAGAAGGTGCGCGTGACTTCGTCGTGCCAAGTCGTCAGCAGCCGGGCACGTTCTACGCTCTGCCACAGAGCCCCCAGATCTTTAAGCAGCTGTGCATGGTCGGCGGCATGGACCGTTATTACCAGATCGCCAAATGCCTCCGCGACGAGGATCTTCGTGCCGACCGCCAGTTCGAGTTCGCGCAGCTCGATGCCGAAGCCAGCTTCGTAGGCCAAGACGAAGTCATCGAGTTCATCAGCTATGCGATTGCAGCCGCCACTGATGCCGTTCGGGGCGTGTGGCCCGAAGATATCCCGCAAATGACCTACGCCGATGCCATGGAGTACTACGGCAGCGACAAACCAGATATCCGTTTTGGCATGACACTGGTTGAACTCACCCCGTTGTTCGAAGGCACCGAAGCCAACGTCTTCAAGACCGAGTGCGTGAAGGGCATCGTGGCCAAGGGTGGCGCCGAAGAAATCGGCCGCAACCGCATCGACGAACTCACCGAGATGTGCAAGAAATGGGGCGCAAAGGGACTGGCATGGTTCCGTGTTGGCGAAGGTCTTGCACTCGACGGTGGTCTCACCAAGTTCATGAGCGCCGACGAATTGTCCGGCCTGCCGCAAATGCTCGAAGCCGAAGAGGGCGACCTCATCCTGTTGCAGTCGGGCGACCGCCGTTCGGTCAACGACGTGCTCGGCCGCTTGCGCCTCGAACTAGGTCAGCCTCCGGTAGATGAAGGCCTCGCCTTCGTCTGGGTTGTTGACTTCCCGATGTTCGAGACCATCAACGACAACGGCGACCCTGTCGCCATGCATCACCCGTTTACCATGCCGCACCCCGACGATGTCGACTATCTGGTTCGCAAGGGCGGCGAGTCCATGCTCAAGATCCGCTCACAGGCCTACGACCTGGTGCTCAACGGCTGGGAACTTGGTTCGGGAAGTGTGCGAATCCACGACCCTGAGATCCAGGCGCGAGTGTTCGCTGCTCTGGGCTTCACCGACGAAGAAGCCCGGGAGAAGTTTGGCTTCCTGCTCGACGCATTTAGCTACGGAGCGCCACCACATGCTGGTTTTGCCTTCGGTATCGACCGCCTGACTGCGCTTTTGCTGGGCGAGACCAACATCCGTGAAGTTATTGCCTTCCCCAAGACACAGTC
>DNHM01000374.1:0-1084 GCA_003485885.1 Acidimicrobiaceae bacterium | reverse complement strand
GATGACCTCGCCTGCTGTGGGTACGGCGAGGTCACACAATGGGGGCGGGTAGAAGTGGGGACCGAGGCACACCGATGAATTGTTCGAAGTGTGGGTCGCCTATGGAACAGGGCCGGGTCGAGGTGCATAACTCGCCTGGGACCATCTTGTTCAAGACTTGGTCCCTGCAGGACCTGTATTGGTATGACAAGAAACGCTCGCGTTCGTCTCGACGGCGCATCATCGATGCGAACAGCGGGCGCACCGCATATGGCTGTAAACCGTGCGGCTTGGTAACGGTCGACACAACGGCAGAGCTCGAACCACGAGGCCGTAAGCGCCGAGGCGACTGAGCGTCGCTCCCATCGGCCACACTGGGCAGGGGAGAACAACAAGCCATGAGTGATGACCTGTTTGCAGCAGCAGCCGAACAACGACTTGAACGTCGCCAGCCGCTCGCGTCTCGCATGCGGCCGATCCGGCTCGACGACATCGTTGGCCAGAAACATCTGCTCGGCCAAGGCAAACCACTCCGCCGCCTGATCGAGGCCGACCGGCTCTCATCGGTCGTGTTGTGGGGTCCAGCCGGCACCGGCAAGACCACACTCGCCCGGGTCGTCGCTCGTTCAACCGCCAAGTCATTCGTGCAGCTCAGCGCAGTGACGGCCACCGTCAAGGATGTTCGCGAGGAGATAGCCAAGGCTCGGCAACGACTTGGCGAACGGGAGCAGGCCACCATCCTGTTTCTCGACGAAGTCCATCGCTTCAACAAGGCGCAACAAGATTCGCTGTTACCCGCAGTCGAGAGCGGCCTCATCGTGTTGATCGGAGCTACGACCGAGAACCCGTACTTCGAGGTCAATGCGCCACTGCTTTCCCGGTCCACACTCTTCCGGCTTGAGCCACTCGGCAACGAGGCAATCGAGCAGTTGCTGCGCCGAGGCCTCGACGTCGAAAAAGCAACAGCTAGCGACGAGGCCGTCGATCACCTTGTCGCTCGAGTCGGCGGCGATGGTCGCCAGGCCCTGACTGCGCTTGAAGTAGCCGTCGCCCTTGCCGAAGGCCGTGCTGGCGAGGGTGCACCCATCGTCGTTGAGCTCGAAGA
>DNHM01000265.1 GCA_003485885.1 Acidimicrobiaceae bacterium | reverse complement strand
GGCGCAGTCGTTGCCATTGTCATTACCGTCGCCATTGCTATTTGGGATGTCACGCGGTGTGCTGGACTAGTTTCGGGTTATGAGCGAACGAGGCCCCGTTATCCCTGAAGGTTCCCAAGCCGGTTACGACCGATTCCATTTTGCACCGGCGTATCGCGTCGGCGACACGTTGTATGTGTCCGGCATTATCGGCACAGGTGAATCACTCGACGAGGAGTTTGCCAGCGCATTCGAAAGTCTGGCCAACGTGCTCGATGCCGCCGGCTTCTCGCTGGACGACGTTGTCGAGATGACGTCGTTCCACATCGACATGAGCGGGAGTTTGGGCAAGTTCATGAAGGCTCGAGACGCAGCACTGTCCGAACCGTGGCCGGCATGGACCGCGATCGGCTGCACCGAACTAGCCATGCCGAATGGACGGGCCGAGGTCAAGGTCACCGCCGTCAAGCAGTAACAGAACCATCAGCTGAGAGCGCTACAGAGCGTGGATAGCGCTGATGGTTTCAGCTGGCGTGTCGGCGTCGATGGCGATCGTGTCGACCAGTCCACCGAAGTGTTCACCAATCGCCGGTGCTATCTCGTCATGGCGGCCTCGGGCACAGAACAGCTCGACCACGTCGTCGGGCACGGCGTCGGTCATAGCGTCCCATTCGCCGGCCTTCGAAAGAGCGTTGAGTTTGTGGCCGAGATCGAGCTGGTCATGGACCTCGAGCACCGGCCAATACGACGGCGTTGAGCCGTAGAAGCCGACACGTTTTCGTATGAACTCGAATGCTCGATCAACGTCTGCGTCCGTGGCGCCGGTCGCAACGAACCCGCCGCCGACGACATCGAAGTCGTGGCGGCTACGGCCACTGGCTTCGAGCCCTCGCTGGAGCAGCGGCATGATGGTTTGTTCGAGATAGAGCGGGGTGCAGAACGAGTGCAACATCACGCCGTCGCATTCGCGCCCGGCCACACCCAGCATGTGTGGCCCGACCGCAGCAATGTGTAGAGCCGGCGGGGGACCGTCGAGCGGCGGTGGTGTGAAGTTCGGTGTCATCAGGGTGAACTGGTAATGGTCACCTTCATAGGTAAGCCGCTCGCCGGTTTGCCAGCAGTTGAAGATCGCCCGAATGGATTGCACGTATTCGCGCATCCGGGGCGCTGGCGCACTCCACGGCACGCTGAATCGGCGTTCGTTATGCGGCTTGACCTGGCTGCCTAGTCCAAGTGTGAAGCGACCGCTGGACAGTGCTTGCAGATCCCATGACACGGTTGCCGCAACCATTGGACTGCGCGGAAACGCAATAGCCACATTGGTTGAAAGTCCGATGCTGGTGGTGGCAGCAGCGGCCAACGTCAAGGGAATGAATGGGTCGTGGCGGTTCTCCTGAGATGACACAAAGTCAAAACCAGCTGCCTCACAGCGGGCCGCAACCTGGCCGACCCCTGCCAAGTCATCGGAGGTGATGGATGTTGTTACACGCATGCAAGTGACCGTAGACGCAGCATGCGCGAGGAGTTCAGCCGGCGAACTCAACCAGCGGTGATCCGAAAGATCTGCCCGGTTTCATGGTCAGAAACGAGTACGCCATCGCCATCGACCAACAAGTGTTGAGGCGACGTAATGCCATCAAGAAACAACCTCGGTGTATGCGGCTCGTTGGCAGGTTCAACACGGGGAATGGACACGACCTGGCCAGTCAGCCACAGCGTCACGATGAAGGTGTCTGGGTCCCATGGGGCAACCACGATCGAGGTGGGTGTCGCCCCTGGGCCAAACAGAGCGTGTGATCGGGGCGACGCAGCACACAGCTCGGCGCTACCGCCATATTCGATCACCGGCCGGTTGTCGTCGACACACTGCGGCCAGCCGGCATCGTCGCCAGGCCGAATCGACACCAGCTCATCAGACGCTCGCTGGCCATCGAAGTTGCCGTCGGTCATCTCGACCGACCACAACTGTCCATCGCGGTCGACGACATGGGCG
The DNA here is from genome assembly GCA_003485885.1 of Acidimicrobiaceae bacterium. Classification (GTDB taxonomy): domain Bacteria; phylum Actinomycetota; class Acidimicrobiia; order Acidimicrobiales; family UBA10347; genus UBA10347. The sequence goes on along the minus strand of DNHM01000265.1, from coordinate 1,634 downwards.
TATGCGTGCTTGAACCCGGTTGCAATTACCACCGGGGCTTGGGGGCCTTGGGCAGCATCGCTGATCCCAAACAGCGTTCCCGACCCAGCGACTCGATCGGGGCCACGCTTGGAGCCGGATGTGTCGTAGAGCAGTTGGCCATCGGGTGTGACCGTAAGTGTGCCTTCGGAGCGGCCATTCGACGGGAGGTCAGCGGCGACGATGGTGCGGACAGCGCCTGGCTCAAGCGTGGTCACCGAAAGACGATCACGTTCCATGATCCATAGCAGATCGCCGGTGATGGCAATACCGGTTGGTTTGTCCAGTTCTTGCTGCAATACGGTCCGGTCGCCGAGGTCATTGCCCGCTACCCGCAGAATGTGGCCAACACCTTCGTTCTCACCACCGCCAAGCTCAGCAATCACGAGATCGCCATTGGGGGCGAACACCATCTGGGTCGGACGGTCGAATCCATCGGCCCAGAGCCTCGTCAGGTAGCCATCGGCGGTCGTGAGCCCATCGGATTGGGTACGAGTGGGTTCGGTGCGTTCGAACTCAGTTGAGGTGGTTGAACCGCACGACGCAACAATTAGGCAGCACGCAAGAACGATGGCCGACAATCGAGTCACAGCCACCTAGTGAAACACAGGCTCCTCGTGAAACACCGACATCCGTGAAAGACCGACCCTGTGAATTCGAGGCCGGTGACCGCGGGCGAGCGATTCGGTGGCTTCGATTACGCCCACGGTGCACGAGCTATGTCGGGAGGGACTGTTGCTAGCCGACAAGTGCTTGTTGTTCGGGCGTGAGTTTGGGCACGGGCGGCAACGTGTAACGCGACGTGTCGATGGCCGCCACTTGGGGGAAACGGTCGGCATTGATGAACCGGTCGCTCCAGTTGGTGGTCGACGTGCGATTGGCGACCGCAGCACGGCGTTTAGCAATGACCTTGTCGTTCGATCGTGACTTGGGCATCATGCACACCAGGCTGGCGGCCCGTATCAAGTCAGGTACGGCGTCGGAGTTGTCACCTGGCGACGAACAATGGATCGTTCGAGAATCCCACAACAGCATGTCGCCGGCTTCCATATGGCACATGATTGGTGGGGTCTCGGCAAGGGCAGGGTCATCGGCGGGGAACCGGAAATGATCGATCGATGGGTCGATGCGACCCAACCGTTCGGTGTAGAGAGCAGGAATCGACTCGAACAAGCGATGAGACCCGGGCACAACGATGTTGCCACCGGTTGATGGTGACGTGGGCAACAGCGATACAAGTCCCTGTACACAGTGAAATCCGGGTCGAGCGATCGGGTGTTGATCGATGTGCAGCCATGAACCACCTCGGTTGGTGAGCCACGAGGGTTCAACGTGGGGCGGCCGCCACAGCGCCATGCCGTCGAAACTCACCAGCAAGTCATCGTCGTCCCATATCGCGGCAAATGCCCGCTTGACGTTTGCCACCGACCGGATAAACCACTGCGCTTCGCTCTGGCCGATGCCCTGGCTCGGAATGATGCCACCATGCACAGCCACTGGCCATCGGTCATCGGTCCAGGTCGTCGGGTCGGCACGATCTATGCCAGTATCGAGACCTTCGAGGTAGTCCCACGTGAGACCGGCCGCATGCTCAGCCTCGGGTGAGGTGAGTGCGT
>DNHM01000366.1:3498-3662 GCA_003485885.1 Acidimicrobiaceae bacterium | reverse complement strand
TACTGCATCGTTGATGAGATCGACTCGATTCTGGTCGACGAGGCGCGAACGCCGCTGATTATTAGCGGTCGTCTCGCCGACGCCGCCCAGCTTTACTACAAGTTCGCATCGATCGTGCGTGGACTCACTCGTGACCTGCATTACGAAGTCGACGAAGAAAAGCG
>DNHM01000366.1:0-3452 GCA_003485885.1 Acidimicrobiaceae bacterium | reverse complement strand
GTCTCGCCGACCGAAGAGGGCATTCATGCCGTCGAGCGGTCACTCGACATCGACAACCTGTACGACTCGGTCCGAGGTAACTATGTGCACCAGTTCGGTGTGGCGTTGCGAGCCAAAGAGCTCTTCACCCGCGACAAGGAATACATCGTCAACAACGGCGAAGTAAAGATCGTTGACGACTTCACCGGTCGCATCCTCGAAGGTCGACGCTGGAGCGACGGCCTGCATCAGGCGGTCGAAGCCAAAGAAGGCGTGAAGATCAAGGAAGAAAATCAGACGCTCGCCACTATCACGTTGCAGAACTACTTCCGGCTGTACGAGAAACTCGCTGGTATGACCGGTACGGCCCAGACGGAGGCCGCCGAACTTCACGCCACCTACGGGCTGCACGTGGTCCAGATTCCGACGAACCTGCCGCTGGTTCGCAAAGACGAAGTTGATTTGGTCTTCAAGACCGAAGCAGCGAAATATGACGCTGTCGCCGACGACATCGCTGCCCGGTACACCGAAGGCCAGCCTGTACTGGTCGGTACGATTTCGGTCGAGAAGAGCGAACAGCTCGGCAAACTCCTCGAAAAGCGCAACATCCCCCACGAGGTTCTCAACGCCAAGCAGCACACTCGAGAAGCCGAAATCGTGACCCAGGCGGGTCGACTGCATTCGGTCACGGTGGCTACGAATATGGCCGGTCGTGGTGTCGACATCCTGCTGGGTGGTAATCCCGAGGGTATGGCCATCCGCGATGTGCGGGCAGAGGGTCTTGACCCCGAGAGCGACGACGGCAAGAAGAAGGTCGCGAAACTCGAAGCCAAGTTCAAACTTGACACCGAGGCCGAAGGCGACGTTGTCCGCGACCTTGGTGGTCTTTATGTCGTAGCGACCGAACGCCACGACAGCCGTCGAATCGACAACCAGCTACGTGGCCGCGCTGGTCGTCAGGGAGACCCTGGCGAGAGCCGCTTCTACCTTTCACTCGAAGATGACCTCATGCGTATCTTCGCCAGCGGTGCCATGGACTGGGTCATGGGTAAGGCCTTGCCCGACGACGTGCCTATCGACTCGAAGATGGTCACCAAAGCCGTCGAGCGGGCGCAGACCACCGTCGAGCAGAAGAACGCCGAGTCACGCAAGAACGTGCTCAAGTACGACGAAGTCATGAACGAACAGCGCAAGGTGATCTACGCCCGGCGTAACCAGATTCTCGATGGCGAAGACCTTCGCGACGAAGCACTCGAGCGCCTCGCCGAGGCGGTTGATTCCACCATCTCCATTCACTGCGTCAGCAATGTCAAAGAAGATTGGGACCTCGACGGCCTGATCACCGAGATGCAGGTCATGTGGGACAACGAACTCACGATCGAATCCATCGATGGGTGCGCCAATACCGACGAGATCTATGACCGGCTGATGGCCGATGGCACCGCAGCGTATGAGTCTCGCGAGGCCGACATCGGCTCCGAAGCCATGCGCGAGATCGAGCGCCAGGTCATGCTCCGAGTGCTCGACACCAAATGGCGCGAACACCTGTACGACATGGACTACCTCAAGGAAGGTATCCACCTTCGTGCCATGGGCCAGAAGGATCCACTGACCGAGTGGCAGCGTGAAGGCTTCGAGATGTTCTCTGGCATGCTCGAACAAGCAGCGCGTGAGTTCGTGGCCTACATCATGCACATCGAGGTGCAGCCCGAAGAACTCAGCAGTGAGCCAGCTACCACAGACATGCAGGCCACTGGGCCAACCAGCCCAATTGATGGGTCGGTGCTTGTCGACGCACGTGCTCAGGCGCAGGCACAACGTGCCCAACAAGCTGGTGCCTCGGCAGCAGAGGACACGGGGCTTGAGCGAGTCGAAGCCAACCGCACCGCTCCTGTCGAGCAGGTTGTGCGTTCCGAAGACGAACGCACACCGCGCAACGCTCCCTGCCCATGTGGATCGGGCAAGAAGTTCAAGCAGTGCCACGGGCGCTGACGCTCTGTTTTGCTTCGCTCCTCTTGGGGTAGACCGGATCGCTCGCTGAGGCTCGCAATCCTATTTTCGAGTTTCTGTATCGGTGGTCCCGGTGAGTCCGTAGTGGCCTCGTGTCCGTCGGACACGGTTGAGCGTTAGTTGGTGCGTCTCGTCGCTCAACGAGGCTGGCTCGTCCCTCGCTCCTAACTCAGTACCACCGCGCCGCCCTGACGCACTCGGGTCGGAACCACCGCAATGGTCGCTGTGGCGGCTAGAAACAAGTGATGCAAGACTTCTCCGGCGATATCGCCGCGCTCACGAAGAGGTTGAACGAGGCAGAGGTCTATCTGAGTGTTGTTCAGCTCCGCGAGCGTAAGCCAGAACTCGAAGACGCTGCGGCCGCTCCCGGGCTTTGGGACGATCCCGATGAGGCCCGCAAGGTCACCGGCGAGTTGTCTGCTGTCGCGGATGACCTCGACACCTTCGACAAGCTGGCCGAGCGCATCGACGAAGCAGCGACGCTGCAGGAGTTGGGCCAGGAGATGAACGACGACTCTGTCGAAGGCGAAATCGTGAGCATTCTCGCCGCCGTAAGCAAGGAATTCGACGGACTTGAGCTGCGCTCGCTGCTGTCGGGTGAATACGACGAACGCGACGTGGTCGTCACGCTGCAGTCAGGCGAGGGTGGGACCGATGCCCAAGACTGGGCAGAGATGTTGCTGCGCATGTATCTGAAGTGGGCTGACCAGCGGGGCTTCAAAGTGTCGGTCGAATCAGCACACGAGGGCGGCGAGGCTGGCCTGACCTCAGCCGAAGTCATCATTTCTGGTCGTTACGCCTACGGCTGGATGCGCAGCGAGAGTGGCGTTCATCGCCTGGTACGAATTTCCCCGTTCAACAAGGAAGGCAAACGCCAGACTGCGTTTGCCTCGATCAGCGTCGTGCCGCTACTCGATGATCTTGCGAACGAGATCGAACTCGACCCGAGCGATCTGCGCGTCGATACCTATCGAGCGTCAGGCGCTGGTGGGCAGCACATCAACAAGACCGACTCGGCGGTGCGGATTACCCACCTGCCGACCGGCACAGTGACCTCGTGTCAGAACGAACGAAGCCAGCATCAGAACCGTGACCGAGCGATGCAAACGCTGAAAGCCAAACTTCTGGACCTCCAGCGCCAGGAACGCGACGCCGAGCTGGCTCAGATCAGCGGTGAGGTCGGAAATGTCGGGTTCGGCAGCCAGATTCGCAGCTATGTGTTGCAACCGTACGAGATGGTCAAGGACCTTCGCAGCGACCACGAAACCGGCGATGTCGCTGGTGTTCTGAGTGGCAATGTCCAGCCATTTATGGAGGCGTACCTCCAGTGGCAACGAGCCAGTATCTAGTAGTGTTGCTCCGCTCCGCTTAGGCCGACGTTCGTCGGACAGGCTGACATCTTTTCGTTGGTCCTCTCCTTCGATGGCTCCGTCCGCTCGGGGGTGGCGCTATGGCCTAGTTCC
>DNHM01000362.1 GCA_003485885.1 Acidimicrobiaceae bacterium | reverse complement strand
TGATGGGTTCAGTGTCATCGGACTCGCCGTGCAAATGAATCTCGGCCTCGCAACGTTCGGGGAACCCAAACGAGAAGCCGACGTTCTTAAGCCCGGCCGCGAAGCCACGGCCCCGTCTTACCGCAGCGGGGTTGGCCGGCAATGACGCAAACGGAGAAAACGGTTCGCCCTGGTCGAGTGGTTGGTCGAAACCAGAGCGTTCGGCACACGACTCGATGACCTGCGGTAACGAAACTCCGGCTGGGTACACCGCGCCGGTAACGCCGATGCTGCCGTCGCTTATCTGATTTCGCCGGCGAAGTTCAACCGGATCGATCCCGAGCACGTCGGCCATGCGATTCATCTGCATCTCGGCAACGAAGGCCCCTTGAGGACCACCGAAGCCACGAAAAGCGCCGCCCGGCGGGCTGGTCGTATAGATGGCGAAACTGTCGACGGTCGCGTTAGGGATCTCGTATGGTCCCGTCACACACAGGTGAGCGTTGCCGAGAACCTTGTTCGAGGTGTAGTTGTAGGCCCCGGCGTCGAGAAGTACTTGGGCATGGACCGCGGTGATCTTGCCGTCGGATGTGGCACCAAGTTTCGCGTGGATACGACCGCGGTGGCGTTTGTGATGGCCAACAATCGACTCTTCGCGGCTCCACTGTGTTTGCACCGGCCGGTGCACGCCGAGCGTTGCCAGCTTCTGCACTGCGACTGCCATGACGACCTGCACCGACATGTCTTCGCGGCCGCCGAATGCACCACCGATCGACGGATAGATGACCCGTACCTGGGCCAGGTCCAGCCTGAGCGCGTGTGCAATCTGCTCTTGATCTTCGTGGGTCCATTGGCCGGCGACCTCGACAGTCAGACGACCTGACTCATCGATCCACGCTGAGGCTGCCTCGGGCTGGAGGTACGCATGTTCTTGGTACGGGACCTCGTACGTGTGCTCGACGACGACATCAGCGTCGGCGAATCCTTTATCGGTGTCACCATGGCGGATCTTGAGGTGGGTATACCTATTGGTGCCGTCCTGAGGATGGACGAGAACCGTGTCGTCAAGCGCTGCATCAATGTCCGGTACAAGAGCCAGCTGTTCCCACTCGGCCAGAATGGCAACGGCACCAGCGTTGGCGGCATCGAGCGACTCGGCGACGACCATTGCCAGATGGTCTGCTTCCCACCTACTGACATTGGTGGCAACGGCAACACTGTCGTCGTCAGTCGGGCTAATGAACACCGGTTGGTCAAACTTGGTCAGGCCGTATTCGTTGCAGGGCACGTCGGCGGCGGTGATAACCGTGACCACACCGGGTACTGCCTCGGCCGCACTTATGTCCAAACTTACCAACCGAGCGTGAGGTTGGCCGGTGAAGACGATCTTGGCGACAAGTGCATCGTCAAGCTGACGGTCGCCGGGGTAGATAGCGGTGCCGTGAGTCTTCGACAACGCGTCGAAACGAACGGGCGATGACCCAACGCTCATGCCAGTCCTCCTTCGATGGCGGTGATCACCGCATCAATGATGTTGTAGTACCCCGTGCAGCGGCACAGATTTCCCGACAGAGCGAGCTCGATTTCTTCTCGAGTCGGCACCGAATCGAACTCGTGGGCCAGACGCTCGGCCGCCATGATGAAACCAGGTATGCAATACCCACACTGGACCGCGAACTTGTCGACGAATGCCTGCTTCATCGGGTGTACGTCGGCTTCGGTACCGAGACCCTCGATCGTCTGCACCGAGGCCCCCGTGGCCTGGGCTGCGGGCACCAAACAACTCATGACCGCATCACCGTTTAACGAAACGGTGCATGCGCCACACTCGCCTTCGGCGCAACCTTCTTTGGTGCCTGGCCCGACGTGCTCTCGGAGCCAATCGAGCAACGTACCGGTGCCTACTGATTCACCGGCATGACGGTCGTTGTTCACGTCGAGAGTGATCCGACCGGTTGCGACCGGTGCTTGATCTGCCATGTCTGCACGAACAGACAACAGCGGGATACGAGCTGGCCATCGATCACGTTCACCACCAGCCGCCAACGTGGAGAGTGCTCGTGACACAACCGTTCGGACCGAACTAGACCGGTACTCGGCAGTAGCTCGACCATCAGCGATCGGCGTGACACTGGCTACTGCGGCATCGGCCGCAGCCGCAATCGTTCCGGGCGTCAGTGGGGAACCAATCAATGCCTGCGCGGCGGGTTCGCTGACTGCCACGGTTGGGCCGACGCTGCCAAGCGCGATGCGGGCCATCGTGACCGTGCCGTCGGCATCAAAATCCAGATTGAAGCCTGCGTGCACCACCGAGATTGCCTGCGCTTTGCGAAGCCCAGCCTTAACCCATAGTCCTCGTTGCCGAGGCGCTGGCTGCGGGACTACCAATCTGGTGACGAGTTCGCCGGGCCGGAGCACGGTTGAGCGAAAGCCGTCGTAGAAGTCGTGGAGTTGCACTTCGCGTTCGGCCACGGCACCGGATTCGAGGCTGGCGATAACGACGATGGCATCGAGTGCGATCAACGCGGAGATGGTGTCATTGGCCGGGCTTGCCGTGACGAGGTTTCCAACAACGGTTGC
>DNHM01000031.1:5407-6318 GCA_003485885.1 Acidimicrobiaceae bacterium | reverse complement strand
GTCCGGGCAATGTTCGCCATCGGGATCGTGTATTCCATGATCATTACTCGGCTGACACGGGCCGAAGTGTTCGCAGCCAGGGAAGAACTCTACGTCGATGGAGCGCGCGCCTCAGGAGCGTCGAACAGTCGCATCATGTTCCGACATATCTTGCCGAATATTGCACCAGCACTCATCGTGCAAACGACACTTTTGTTCGCCACATCGGTGCTGGCCGAGGCGGCGCTGAGCTTCTTGGGCCTGGGTGCTGGGCCAAAACAGGCAAGCTGGGGCAGGCTGTTGCGCAGCGCCCAAGAATCGATCGACCAGTCGATCTGGCCTGCTTTTCCGCCGGGTATTGCGATCTTCGTGACCGTGGTTGCCTTTAACGTCTTCGGTGACGGCCTACGTGACGCGTTTGGTCGCGAAGCCCGCGGCGGTCGGGTTGGTGTCGGCGATGTAGAGCGTGCCGAACTGTCGGCGGGATCAACCGCCGAACTGGCTGGCGCTCGTGCAGGAAACCCCGACACCAATGCGCTGCTGTCAGTGCGCAATCTGTCGGTTCGTTTCCCTCGCCCCGGAACCACCGAGGACGTCGATGTGGTTCACGGTGTTGACTTCGATATTGGCAAGGGCGAAGTCCTGGCTTTGGTAGGCGAGTCGGGGTCTGGCAAGTCGATCTCGGCGCTCTCGGTCCTCGGGCTGGTGCCTGACCCAGGCAAGGCCTCGGCGTCATCGATCATGCTCGATGGCAAAGAACTCGTCGACATGGACTTCAATGAACTCCGAGGGATTCGTGGCAAAGAGATCGGCCTGATTTCACAGGAACCATCGGCTGCTCTCAACCCCGCGTACACCGTTGGCCGCCAGATCGCGGAACCCCTTCGTTATCACTTGGGGATGTCCAAGAGCGAGGCTCGCAAACGTTCCAT
>DNHM01000031.1:4414-5278 GCA_003485885.1 Acidimicrobiaceae bacterium | reverse complement strand
AAACTACTCATTGCCGATGAACCCACGACCGCTCTCGACGTAACGGTGCAAGGTCAGGTCCTGGATCTGATTGGTGACTTGGCGAAAGAACTCGGTGTTGGAGTGCTCCTCATCACTCACGATCTCGGCGTGGTTTCAGATCTCGCAGACAAGGCTGCGGTCATGTACGCCGGTGAGATCGTTGAGTCGGGCCGGCTAGTCGATGTGTTCCATCGCCCACAGCACCCCTATACCGAGGGTCTGATCAGTGCCATTCCCCGCAACGAGGTACGCGAGGGTGAGCTTCCCACGATCGATGGTGTTGTCCCACCACCGTGGTTGTGGCCCGAAGGTTGTCACTTCGCGCCTCGCTGTCCTTACGCAACCGACGCGTGTCGCAACGGCGACGTGGCGTTGCGCCCGTCGGGTGCGTCGCAAGCACGGTGTGTGCGGGCCGACGAACTCGATCTTGTCGGTGTAGCTGGCGACCACGACCCAATTTCGTTGCCAATTATCGACACGGGGGCCAACCATGGCTGATGCGCTGCTGAAGGTCGAGGACCTGACCATTACCTTCCCGGGCGGCAAGGGTGCATTGCCGTGGCAGCGGCAACCCGACGTGCGAGCGGTCCAGGGTGTGAGCCTCGAAATTGTTCCTGGAGAGACGTTAGGCCTGGTTGGCGAGTCCGGATCCGGCAAAACCACCATTGGTCGGGCCATCATGCGGTTCATCGAACCGGCCTCGGGTTCGATTCGACTTGCTGATTTCGAGGTGACCGAGTTCGGTCGCAAAACGCCTCGCGCCTATCGCCGAGCGGTTCAAGTGGTGTTCCAGGATCCCGTTGGTTCGCTGAACCCGTCGATGACCGTTGGTGACCTCATCGG
>DNHM01000031.1:0-4262 GCA_003485885.1 Acidimicrobiaceae bacterium | reverse complement strand
CTTGCAACTGAACCCCAGCTCATGGTGCTGGATGAACCAGTGTCGGCCCTCGACGTGTCAACCCAGAGCCAGGTCATCAACCTGCTGGAACGTCTGCAAGCCGAGACCGGAGCGGCATATCTCTTTATTGCGCATGACCTGGCTGTCGTCCGACATATCTCGGACCGCATCGCGGTGATGTATCACAGCCGGGTGGTGGAAAAGGGCAGCAGCGATCAGGTGTGTGATACACCTCGACACCCCTATACCGAGCTACTCCTGGCTGCGATTCCAGACCCGGATCCTCTGGTACAGCCGGGCAAGAGCGCCCGTCGACGTGCCTTGTCGGTCGGCGGAGAACAAGGCGTGATTGGTGCAGCCCCCGAGGTCGGATGCCCGTTCGCGAACCGCTGTCCGCACGTGATGGATATTTGCCTCGATGTGTTCCCGGATGCACTACCGATCGAAGGTGGCGGCGAAGTTCGCTGCCATCTCCACACAACGGGTCCGGTGCTCAACGGTGCGCCACTGTCGGAGATGCCGAGTCCCTAGATCGTGTTTCTGGCTCGTGCCATGGTTCGAGGGCTAGGGACGAAGCCGGTATAACTCCACCGGTTGCTGAATACCACGCAAATCATGTGGTCCGAGTGGTTGGGTCTCACAAACCTGGCCGGGAGGCTCACTGGCATGCTCATGCGCTCGTAGAGCATCAACGACGCGCTGAGTGGCCACGATCGCGTCGGGGTACGCCTGGCCCACGATCCTGGCAGCGGTGTTCACGACAGTCCCATAGAAATCGCCGCCGCTGCGAATTACCTGTCCATACGCCAGACCCACCCGCATACCGTCGAGCCCAGGGATATCGCGTCCAATGCCAACGAGCGCGGCAGCAACCCGCACTGCCGAAACCGGGTCAGGAGTGGCGAACATAACTTCGTCGCCGATGAGCTTGACCACCGTGCCTCCGTGATCGACCACGGCATCTTGCACTTCTCGCTCGAACTGCACCATGGCTGCCATAAACGCTGCAGCATCGACCTGCTCGGTAAATGCAGTGAAGCCGACAAGATCGGCGAAACCTATGGTGTGTTCCTGCAGAGTAGCGCTGCGAGATGCGTCGACCATCCATGCCTGTTCGTCGGCGAGAACCGCAGCGAGATGGCGGCGGACGAGCGCTGCCGTGGCATCGAGAAACGCCGGCAGCGATGCATCGATCAGGGCTGCATAGGCCTCGACAGCATCGGTCAGTCGGGCCGGGGTGGTGTCGATCGGCGGTTGAAAGTTAACCCGCAGCAGTTCAGTGGTCGCACGGGCGATGCGGGCGGTCGAGGAGCCAACGACCCGTACGACACTGAGCATCTCTTGTTCACCCACAAGATCGGCCAAGCTGGCAAAAAGTCGGGTGGCTTCAAGCTCCTCGGGCGTGAGGCCCAACCCGGAACCGCCCTGGAGTCCCATGGCCAACCGGAGCCGTCGAGAGAATTCTTCGTCGATTCCGACATGATCTAACGCTTCGTCGGCATCGATCCCGTGCAACGGGTTCGGACGGATGGACCGCTGCGACAGAGCTTTGGCAAAGCCGAATTCTTCGAGTTCGTCGAGTGTCACGCCACGACTGAGCAAAACCCGGACAGAATCGAGGAGATCATTGTCGTCCTGGGCGCGTTCATGATCGATACCGCGGGCGCGCAATCCTGCGGCAGTCAACGCAGACATCTGAACAGACGGTAGTAGCGAGATGGGACACCCCGGCTTCGGGCCATTGAAATGGCCCAAGACCTTCTGAACTGAGGAGACAGTCTCAGTTGGTGAGCGCCTCAGCCAAGGTGTTCCAGCCCAAGGTCGCGCACTTGATGCGCGCCGGAAATTTGGCGACACCCTTCAGTGCCGCAGAATCACCAAGATCATCGAGATCGACGTCCGCGAGTTCGGGGAGTACGCCGGAGTCGTCGTCTTCAAGCGAATCCTCATGGATCCCCATCATGGACTTGACCTTGACGATGAGTTCGTCAACTTGCTCCAGAGTCTTGCCCTTGATTGCCGCTGACATCATCGAAGCGGACGCCTGGCTGATCGAACAACCCTGGCCACCAATCGCCACATCAATGATGACCCCGTCGTCAATTTGCACGTATACCTGGACCTCGTCGCCACAGAGCGGATTAAACCCCTCGGCATGTTTCGCCGGCGGTGTTTCGAGTTCGCCGCTATTGCGAGGACTGCGATAGTGGTCGATGATGATTTCTTTATAGAGATCCTCGAGCCCTGCCATAGGTCTCTCCTTTAGAACGAAAAGAGGTCGGACGCTTCGTCGAGTGCTTCGACAAGTCGGTCGACGTCGGATTGATCGTTGTAGATATAGAGCGAAGCTCGGGCGGTCGCACCAACACCGAGTTCCTTCATAAGTGGTTTTGCACAATGGTGGCCAGCCCGAACGCTGACACCATGTTCGTCGAGTACCTGGGAAAGGTCATGCGGGTGCACGTCTTTGTAGGCAAACGAGAACACGCCGCCACGTTGAGCAGGTTCGGAGGGTCCATGGATAACCACGTCGTCGCCGTGGTGATCCTTCATTGCACGCATGAAGTAGGCGCTGAGTTCGACTTCGTGGCGCCGGATGTTGTCCATCCCAATGGCCGTGAGATAATCAACGGCTGCACCCAATCCGATAATTTCTGCGATAGGTGGCGTGCCCGCTTCGAATTTGTAGGGCAGGTCTGCAGTGGTGAAACCCTCGGTCGTGACATTGGCGATCATCCCGCCACCACCAAGGAACGGTGGCATATCTTCGAGAATCTCCTTGCGGGCCCACAACACCCCAATACCGGTCGGGCCACACATCTTGTGGCCGCTGAATGAGGCGAAGTCGATATCGAGCTCGGCGACATTGGTGGCGACATGGGGGACCAGTTGGCATGCATCGACGGCACACAACGCTCCCGCGGCGTGAGCGGCGGCAGCGATACGTGCAACGGGGACCAAGGCACCGGTGACATTTCCCATTGCCGTAACCGATACGAGCTTGGCACCCTCGAGGAGCTCATCGAGATTGGACAAGTCAAGCAATCCGTCAGGACCAACTTGGAGCCACCGAAGTTCGATGCCTCGTTCGGCCGCCAACATGTGCCAAGGCACAATGTTTGCATGATGTTCGAGGACACTGAGCACCACCACATCGCCCCGCTGCAAGTTGGCGCGGCCCCAAGAGGCGGCGATCAGGTTCAGCGCTTCGGTGGCGTTCTTGGTGAAGATGACTTCGTCGGCGCTGCGAGCTCCGATCAGGCGTGCGACTTTTTTGCGGGCGCCTTCCATGGCTCGGGATGCCTTGTCGCTCAGGAAGTACGCACCACGATGCACGTTCGCATTGGTGTTTTCGTAGAAGTCGCGCATTGCATCGAGTACCTGGGTCGGCTTCTGCGAAGTACTCGCCGAATCGAGGTACACGAGTTCTCTGCCGTTGATTGGCCTGTTCAGGATCGGGAAGTCAGCCTTGATTTCGGCTATATCGATGGTCGTAGCCTCGACGGGTGTGGTGTTCACCGGAAGGCCTCGTACCCGTCGGCTTCGAGTTGCTGGGCAAGTTCCATGCCGCCGCTGGCAACGATCTTGCCGTCGACCAGCACGTGCACATGGTCGGGTTGAAGGAGGTCGAGCAGACGGCGGTAGTGCGTGATCGCAAGCACACCCATCTCGGGGCGGTCTTCCTTGACAGCTCGCACACCACTGGCCACGATTTTTAGTGCATCGACATCGAGTCCTGAGTCGGTTTCGTCGAGCACTGCAATGTCAGGTTCGAGCATGGCCATTTGTAGGATTTCGGCCCGTTTCTTCTCGCCGCCGCTGAAACCCTCGTTCAAGAATCGCTCGGCGAACTTGGCGTCCATTTCAAGCCGTTGCATCCAGCCCATGATCCGGCGGCGGGTATCCAGAACCGATTGATCTTCACCTCGGCGGGCTGATACTGCCTGCTGAAGAAAGTTGTTGACCGTGACGCCAGGGATCTCTTGTGGGTACTGGAACGCGAGGAACATGCCCTGTTTGGCACGAACGTCAGGTTCCCAGTCGGTGACGTCGTCGCCGTGGAGCAGGACCGACCCAGAGGTGACTTCGTACTCGGGGTTACCCAATAGTGCGTTCGCCAACGTCGACTTGCCGGACCCGTTCGGGCCCATGATGGCGTGGACCTCGCCAGCGCCGACCGTCAGATCGATACCAGAAAGAATCTGCGTTTCGTCGGCGGAAACATGGAGATCGCGAACCTGGAAAAGTGGGGCGTCAGACAC
>DNHM01000529.1:2199-4010 GCA_003485885.1 Acidimicrobiaceae bacterium | reverse complement strand
TGCTGGGCTCACGGCTCTCGAGCTCGGCAGTGACATAGGTGCATCGATTCGGAATCCAGCGCACTATTGCGGCGTCTTTGGACATAAACCCACCTACGGCCTCGTCCCGATAGCCGGACACGGTAATCCGGGGGCTCCGACGGTCCTCGACATCGGTGTCGGCGGCCCGATGGCTCGTTACGCGTCGGATCTCACGCTAGGACTCGACGTTGTTGCGGGAGCCGGAGGCCTCGATGCACGAGGCTGGAAGTTGGATCTACCAGCACCCCGCAACGATCGACCCGACACGTTGCGGGTAGCGGTCATGCTCGAAAGCGACGTCTGTGTCGAGCAGGACGACGAGCTGACCGTCCAACTCGCAGCCACGGTTGCGGCATTGGGCGACCTTGGCGTTGCGCTCGACTACGACGCCCGTCCAGCAATCGACCTTGAGAAGTCACATCACAACTACATGATGTTACTGCGGAGCGCCACCGGCTCTGAGTATCCGGTTGACGCCTATGAAGTACAGAAGGAACATGCGGCTCGTTGGGCCGCTGGCGATCGCGACTACCGAGCCTTGGCCGGGTCCGGCATCACCATGAGCCACTGGCAATGGGCTCAGCATCACCGTCAGCGAGAAGACGACCGGTTGGCGTGGGACGCTTTCTTCGACGATTACGACCTATTGTTGTGCCCAACAGCTGCCTCGGCCGCCTACCCGCACGACCACACGGGTGAACGCGCTGATCGCACAATCCCGATTAACGGTGGCCAACAACCAACGACTGACCAGCTATTTTGGGCAGGTCTGTCGTGCGGCGTCTACCTACCTGGCACCGTTGCGCCAGCTGGTTTGACCGCCTCGGGTGTGCCGTGTGGCCTGCAGATCGTGGCCGGGCACCTCCGTGATCGTGAGAGCATCGCGTTTGCAGCGTTCATGGAGCGTGAATTGGGCGGCTTTCAGGTACCACCGGGTTACGGCTGAGATGTGCCAAAGTGGACGTTGTGCCCGCTGACCTGATATCGAAACGCCACACCCTCCAGGATGTGGGCGAGACACAAGAATTCTTTCATAGCCGGGGCTGGACCGACGGGCTGCCTATCGTGCCGCCCACGGCCGACGCTGTGCAGCGGTGCCTCGACTGGGCTGGCCTAGCGCCAGATCATCTGGTCGGCATCGAGCCGGTTCGTCACCGAATGGTTACTGCCGAAAAGCTGGCAATCAATGCGGTTATGGCTGGGTGTCTACCTATGCACTTCCCTGTTGTCGTTACTGCGCTGACCGCAATGCTCGAAGAACCGTTTCTTCTCCATGGAGCGACCGCGAGCACCGGTGGTTGCGCAGTACTCCTGATTGTGAATGGACCCATTCGCAACGAGATCGGCATGGATGCAACGTTCAATGCCATTGGCCCGAGCGACCGCGCATCAAACTGCATTGGCCGAAGCATCCGTCTGATACTCGGCAACCTGTTCGAGGTTCGACCAGGCCAAATCGATCGTTCCACATTCGGGCATCCTGGCAAGATCAGCTACTGCATAGCCGAGGACGAAGAACATTCACCATGGTTGTCCTTGGCCACCGAACGTCTCGGGGATCCCCATGTCTCGGCGGTTACTGCCATGGCAGCAATGGCACCGCGCCAGATCATGAACGAGTGGACCACCGTGCCCGAAGAAATCCTGGACACGTTCATCGCCGAAATCAGGGCCAACATGACGAACTATTCGATCTGGCCAGGTAACTACGCGATCGTCGTGCCGCCCCAGCTGCGAGAACATTTCGAGGCTGCAGGATGGACCAAAGCCGACATTCGCCAGTACGTCTA
>DNHM01000529.1:0-2101 GCA_003485885.1 Acidimicrobiaceae bacterium | reverse complement strand
GGACCAGCTGGCGGATTCGGTGCAGTTATTCCGCCATGGCTCGGGCACAAATCACGAGCGGCCACCGTCGCTGTCGGCGCCTGTGTGGATTGTTAGCGAGGGACTATGACCATCGAAATTCTTGATCCAACGTATGAAGAGAGCGACGCAAGTCTTGTCGTGTCACCCCGGCTCGACACGCTCGAAGGTGTCTCGCTCGGCATCGTCTCGAACGGCAAACACGGCACCGGACGGTTCTTCGACGCTCTGGCTGACCATCTGCGAACCGAATATGGTGTCGCTTCCGTTGAACGGGTGGTGAAGCCGAACTACAGCGCTCCCGCCGGCGACGAGATCATGGACGCCACACAGAAGTGGCACGCCGTGATCTCCGGCATCGGCGATTGAGGAAGCTGCTCTTCGTGCAGTCTGCACGATTCTGTTGAAGCCGAACGCCGTGGCCTACCCGCCGTCTCGATCATGACCGAACGGTTTGTAAGCGCCGCCGAGCTCATGGCCCAGGTGCTTGGGGCCGACGGGTTTCCGTTCGTGACCATTGCCCATCCGATCAGTAGTGCTGCGACCGATGAATTGGTACGCCGGGCCGCTGCCGCAGCAGACGAGTGTGCTGCACTCCTGCTTGGCGCGAACAGATGACGACCGAGATTCCTAAACCCCGGCTGCTCAGTCCCCGGTTGCAGGACGTTCTTGGCATCGACGCCCCAGTTCTACAATCCGGGATGGGTGGTGTTGCTGGGGTCGACTTGGCAGCGGCAGTGTCCAACGCTGGGGGGCTGGGTGTCCTTGCAGCGCTTCGGCTGCGCCCCGAGCAGGTCCGGGCTGCAATACGCGATATCCGAGAACGCACCTCGAAACCGTTTGGCGTGAACATCTGGCTCCATGACGATGTCCGCACACCGCCCGACCCTGATGACGTGCCCGATGACGTCATCAGGGGAGCACAGACGGTGCTCAACGAGTTCAGGTCCCGGTTCGACCTGCCGCCAAGCCTTGCCCGACCGGATGCGGGAGCAGACCTCGTGAACGCCGCCCTCGAAGTCATGATTGAGGAACAGATTCCTGTCTTCTCTGCAGCCATTGGAGTGCCCGAGTCCGACTTGGTTGAGCGCTTTCACCGCGTCGGTACCAGAACTGTGGCTATGGTCGCCACGGTCGAGGATGCCATCGCAGCGGTAGACAACGGTGTCGATGCTGTAGTCGCACAAGGCACCGAATCCGGTGGCCACCGCAGTTACGGCACCAAACGTGCAAGGACCGATGCTGTTGGGCAGAGCACGCTCACGCTGGTGCCTCAGATGGTCGATGCTGTTGGTGATCGAGTGCCGGTCATTGCGGCAGGAGGCATCGTCGACGGTCGGGGTTTGGCAGCCATGCTCGCCTTGGGAGCCGATGGGGTGCTCCTGGGTAGCCGTTTCGTGGCCACCAAAGAATCCCTGGCCTCGCCTGTATGGAAACAGCGCATGACCACCGGTGATAGATCGACCACCTTGACCGATGGGTTTACCGGTCAATGGGCGCGTGTCCTCGCATCCGAGTTCACCGAACGGTGGGAGGAATCGGGCGCGGACACACCACCAGGACTCATGCAGTCGGCGCTTGGACGAGATGTCTTCCAGGCTGCGGCGAACGTCGACGATGACCAGCTTCGTCCGCTGTATGCAGGTGCCGGAATCGCTGCCATGAACGACGTCCCGGGTGCTGGCGAGGTCGTCAAACGAATCGTCGCTGAGGCTCGTGACCGGCTCCATCACCTAAACTCAGAATACTGAACGAGAGGCCACACAATGATCACTTTTCTTGATCCTCGATCTGAACCCGGAGCTCCGGTTGAGCCCTACGAGCTTCAGGTCGATGCCGAATCCGCACCGGTCACCATTGGCCTTCTGGCCAATGGCTTTCCGGACTCCGAGGAGTTCCTGGACCAGGTCGAAAAGGCGCTTGCAGTTGCTGTGCCGACCGCGTCGTTCCGACGGTGGAACAAACACAACGCATCGTCGGTGATCTCCGACCAGATGCTCGATGAGGTCATCGGCGCATGCCAAGCGGTGGTTGCCGCATACGGCCATTGAGGAAGCTGTACAACCGGCACCGTGCGTGACGG
>DNHM01000264.1:4060-5825 GCA_003485885.1 Acidimicrobiaceae bacterium | reverse complement strand
ACGTCGGCCTGAGCGGAGCGGTGAAACGCGGTGAGACTCAGGCGGGGGGCGACTCGTCGTGATCGAGCCAGCCGGGAACTGCAGTGTTTGCGCTGATCGAACGCAGGTCCTGGACCTGTGACTCCGCGGTGGTGAACTGGCGGAGTCGATCGAGCCAGGTATCTCGGTATTCAAGATACGCGATGTGTTCCTCTTCGGCGTTCGTCCAATTGCTGCGGCGAAGTGAATCGATGGTGTTACGGCTCGCCAGGACCAACGCACTGAGCTGAGCCCGCATCTGAGGCGCAGGGTGTTTGGCGATTGCGTCGTCGATGGCTGGCCCGAGATCGTCGTGGCCGCCCGTGAGGTCGGCATTCAGGTCAATGGCCATGCCGCCATCAGATACCTGCTTCAGCACTCGTTCGTGGTTCTCGATCCAATGCTTGACCGAGTCGCCATGCGCGCGATGCCAGATGCCTAATTGCGCCTGGGTGACCTGGGTCTGACCCACGATCGGCGCTGGTGCAGCCGCACTTGCGGCGACCGTTTTCGTGGTCTTCCGGCCAGGGGTGAAGGCCCACGTAATGATCATCAGCATCAGGCAGACACCAATGATGATCAACGGAACTGCCGTGTCGGGATTAGAGAACTCAGGCACTGGTCTCATCGTACCGCTCGGGTTGCGCAGACTTTGGTCCCGTCCAGGGCTTCGGTGTTACAACCAAAGGGTGACGATGGTGCCGATGGCATTAAACAAGAAGTGGGCGATCACAGCCGGGCCGAGCCGATTGGTCACGACCGCGCCCGTAGCGAGGACCAGGCCGACGGCGCCGAGCGCCGACAACAAGACCACCGTTTCCTGCCAGGTGGCATCGACCTGCCAATGGGGAAGGGCAAAGAGTAGCGACGAGGCAACGATGGCGAACACGCTGCCAAACGCCTTTTGTAGGACGCGCAAGATGAGTCCTCGGAAGAGCAACTCTTCGGCGAGCGGAGCACCAATCACAACAAGAAGGATCACGCCTACCAGCCAGATGGACCCACGGTTATCTTCGAGAATGCCGGTGTTCGAGGCGTCTGCGGTGTCTTCGAGCCCCACCAATGCGGCCGCACCAAACGTTGCCGCCTGGGAGCCGGCCAAACAGAGGACAGCGAGAAGCAGGCCGATAAAGATGTCGTTGGGCAACGCCGAGACGAATTTCCAGTCGTGCTTGATGCCAAGGCCCTTGCGGCGTGAGACTAGCCATGGATAGGTGGCTTGCAGTATCTGAAACGCGGCGGTGCCAAAGAAAAGGGCATACACCGGATTGTCGGTGATCTCGTCTCCGCCGATGGTTGTTGCGATGACCGTCACGATGGTTGCCGCGATCATCGCACCCATGAACCAGACCACGGCCAGGAGCACATCGATCTCGCCCCACCACGGGCGTTCTCGTTCGCGATACATCCCGGTGCGGGGTCCTGAATCGGGTGATAACGGCGATGGATTTGGCGGAGAAGCCTTGGTCATTGGGATATTTCGCGTTCTATTTCGCGCATAGACACTACAGACCGTACATTTGATGACTGTTCAATCACCACGCACAGCAAGGAAGCTGACCATGGGAAATCTCGTCGAGGGACGTGTAGCCGTAGTTACCGGAGCCGGCCGAGGCATCGGACGCGAGCATGCACTCATGCTCGCATCACATGGCGCCAAGGTCGTTGTTAACGATCTCGGTGGTGCCACCGATGGTTCCGGGACCGACGCCAGTCCAGCCGAGCAGGTTGTCGAAGAGATCAAGGC
>DNHM01000264.1:0-3977 GCA_003485885.1 Acidimicrobiaceae bacterium | reverse complement strand
GCCATGATCGATCAAGCCGTGGACACCTTTGGTGGCCTCGACATCTTGATCAACAATGCTGGCATCCTCCGGGACCGCATGATCTTCTCGATGAGCGAGTCGGACTGGGACGGCGTCATTGGGGTACACCTCAAGGGCACGTATGCACCTACCCATCACGCTGCGAACTACTGGCGCGAACGGGCCAAATCTGGCGAAGACAACGACGCTCGTGTCATCAACACATCGTCACCGTCGGGTATCTACGGCAACATTGGACAGGCCAACTACGGCGCTGCCAAGGCCGGCATCGCGGCATTCACCGTGATTACTGCCATGGAACTCGCCAAGTACGGTGTGACCTGTAATGCGCTTGCACCAGCGGCATACACCCGCATGACCGCAGACCTTCCTGGTTTCTCGCAGATGGATGAGGAAGCCCAGGAGAAGCTCGGTCCCCGCTGGATCGCCAACGTCGCCACATGGCTCGCAAGCCCCGAGGCTGCCGGTGTCACCGGACGGATCTTCGACGTTGCTGGCCAACGAGTCGGTATCGCCGAAGGCTGGGTCCTGGGTCCCCACGGCCAGCAGGGCGAAGACGCAGAGTCAGTCGGCGCTGTCGTCAACGAGATCATGGGTCAGGCTCGCCTGAACAGCAACATGTTCGGGAAGCCCGAAGGCGGCGTAGGTCGCCCGAACCACGGGTAGTCCGGGTTGTTTGGGTAGTCCGCGTTTCGACTCGTTCCTCGTCGAAACGCTGTTGGAGCTAACGTCGCTATGGTCCCGGCGAGTTGGGTCTGTGAGATCACTTCTTGTGCGCAAAGGTCGAGCCGGAAGGCTCGGCCTTTGTCGTTTTCTTTCGGAACTGGTGGCTAACGGACGTGATGTAGCTCGACCTGGATGATCCGACCACCAACACGTATGCGATCGCCCGGCTCAAGGGCCATCGTCGTACTGGGTGCGATCTTGGTCCAGGCTTCGCTCTGGCCAGCCCGACTTAGATAGGTGCCGTTCGACGAATCCAGATCTTGTACGCCAACAAGCCAGTCGTCGAGCACAATCCGGGCATGTTTGCGTGACAGAGACAACGTGTCGTCGGTCAGGATCATTGGCGACGCTGTGCCCGCGATGACATCGGGGTGTGAGGTGGGCTCACGGCCGATCACCAGGTCTTCGTTGAGCGAGTACGTGGTGCCATCGTCGACGACCAGCACACCCAGTGGTGGCCGAGGTCCGTTGATGAGTACCACGGTATGGTGCACGCCCATCTTGGTTCCGCACTGCGAGCAATAGACCGCATCAGGATGGTTGTGATGTGCTTGTGAGCACGCAACACCGAGCACCATGACAGGTCCAACCTGAGCTGGTGCGGGTTGTGCTTTGGGTGTGGCGGTTGCGGGAGTGGGGTCTGGTGGTGTGATGTCTGGGGCTGGTGCGGGTGTGGGGCCGGCGGGTTGTGCTGAAGCTGTTTCGGATGCGGTCCCGTCGGCGGTGCCATCGACTTCGGCGTCTGAGCGGTCAGCTGTCAGCGCTGCGCCGCCGATACCGACCTCGACCCAGTCGGCCTCGACCGTGCCAGCCAACAAGTCCACATCGGGGCGAGCATCACGGGGGGCAGCATCTAAGTGCAGGCGAATATTGGCGGCTGTCTCGTTGACCCCTGCTCCGAGGGCATGGACCAGCACTTGGCCGTCGATTGGTCGCATCGAGCTATGCACCGAAGGCGACGTCAGCGCAATCTGGGCGGTACCCGAGGCGATCACATAGAGTTCGCCACCGGCGGTGAACAACATGGCGAAGGCGTCGGGTCCGCTGGTCTGGGCCATCGCAACCACGTGGTCGATCAGGTCAGGCTCGTTCTGTTTGTCCTCGATGAGAGCGATGATGCTGTCGCCGTCGGCGCTTGTGAGGACCACGAAACCAGCATCGGTCCGATGAGCCAGCCCGCCATCGCCTGTGGTGCGTGCGTGAGCGGTATAGAGATCTGCTTTCACGAAACTCCCCGGTGTGGTCGAGCGCTGCGGGACGTCACGACGGTAGTGCGGACGAACAACAACGTGTGTTACGTGGTGTGTGGGTCATGGCCGGTCAGGCTGGTAACAACCAGCTTGGAGTCCGGCGGAACCTGGTGGCGCTCGATGAACCCTGCGAGTTCGTCAAGCGGCACCCATTGTGAATCGGTGACCTCGCCGTCGTTGAATACGAACGGGCCGTCGTGGCGACACACATAGAATCGTCCGACCAACGCGACATCGGGTGCTTCGAAGGAGACGGGACCATGATCCGTGAGTTCGCCACCCACACCTGCCTCTTCCATGAGTTCCCTGTGAGCTGACGTCAGCCAATCTTCGCCGACGTCACAGATGCCACCGAAGGCTAGATCCCATGCACCCGGGAAGACGTCCTTCCAATCGGCTCGTTTATGGACCAGTAGTCGGTCGTCGCTATCCAGCACCGCGACGTACACGGAGCGATGCCGTAGCGTGCGCGCTCGCATCTCGGCTCTTGTCACGATCTCGATCACGGCGCCATCTTCGTCGACATGTTCCACGAGTTGCGCTGCGGCGGCGGCGACAAGGTCAGTGGTATCGGCTGATGCCGAGTCGGGAGGTGCTTGTTCGGCTGTGGGCTCATCGGTGTTCATCAGTTGTCGCTCGTTTCTTCAACCTGGATCAGGATCTCTGCGATACCAGCGTTTGGTGCCTGGTCGTGCACACCAGCGCTGGCGAGCACGATCTGGTCGGATGTTGTTGCGAAGTCGACCGGGTGGGACCCGGATTCGCTCGGGATTACTTCCTCAAGAACGGCCGGTCCTGGTGACGCGAGTTCATCGATCGAGGTGCCCAAAATGACACCAGAGATTCGCCCGAGTTCCGATGATGCGCCATTGGATTGGACCAGCTTGCTGGCTGTGTCGCTGCCTGCCGAGATCTGCCGGGCCTTGTAGACCACGGCGAAACCGCCGCGACCAGTCACCTCGAGGTCTCGGTATCCCTCGATTTCAGTCAAGCTGAGGTGCCTGCGTCACGCTGCGATCGTAGCTGCCTACTGCGGACAGTCCCGATCGGTGCTCCGCCGGAGCGCTCCCACACGGGACCTTCGGTAATGATGCACTGACCTTCGACTCGCTTGTGGCGCTACGGTCAGCGACGTGAGTGACTTCGATCTAGATGGCTTGTTCGTCGAACCTCGTCCCGACGAGGATGCATGGGAAGCGTTCCTGGACCTGGCGTTGGAGCGTATTGGCGGCGAGCGTTCACCTGGTCTGACGAATCGCAAGATCGGTGAACTCGAAACGGTGCTCGGTTGCCAGTTGCCATTCGAGGTCGGGCTGATGCTGGTGATGGGTGTGCCCAGTGACGAGCCGTGGCGTCAGTGGACAGATCCAGCAGCCGACTGGCCTGCATGGAACGAACGACTTGTCGCCGGGTTCGTGTTCGATGTCGAGCACAACGATCTTTGGTCGGTCGACTGGGGTCCAAAACCAGCCACGTTGTCCGACCAGGCCGATGTCGTGCGCTCACTGATCAACGAAGCTCCTGGGCTGTTCCCCATCTACGGGAACTACGTCGTTCCGCTCACGGCTGCCGATGGTGTGCCAAATTCCGACGGCAACCCGGTGTTGCTGGTCGATGGCAGCAACGTGACACTTATCGGCGACGATCTGGCCGCATGGATGCATCATCAGTTCGATGTACCACTGCCTATGTGGCCAGCCGAACAGCGCACCTTCCCGTTCTGGTCAACCAGACTGAACTAACGGTTGGCGCACGCCCAAGACGCAGTCGTTAGCCCCGGTAGTTCTTCGCCCGCGGGTAGAGCCCTCGTAGCAGCAGCGGCGGCCGGAATCGGCGCCAGTTGGCTACGGGTTGCGAGAGTCGGTCAGCGATGACATACGCAACGGCGGTGTTGAAGCCCATGCCGGAATGGCTGCCAAAGACTTCGACGTTTTCGGCGATCGGGCTCTTG
This sequence comes from Acidimicrobiaceae bacterium, assembly GCA_003485885.1. Taxonomy (GTDB): domain Bacteria; phylum Actinomycetota; class Acidimicrobiia; order Acidimicrobiales; family UBA10347; genus UBA10347. Next base: position 29 of record DNHM01000264.1, on the reverse strand, counting down.
GTTTCCAAACACAGCTTCCAGCTGACGAC
>DNHM01000023.1 GCA_003485885.1 Acidimicrobiaceae bacterium | reverse complement strand
GAACAGCACCGAACAGGTCGAGCGGGGCCTCTACGGCACACTCGTTGTCGAGGACGCGGAATCGGTGGGTTATTCACAAGACGTGGTCATGGTCATGGATGATTGGTCACTGACGCCGACCGGGGCAATTGATACCGACTTCAACAATCCGACCGACGTGTCACACAACGGCCGGTGGGGCTCCGTGATCACCGTGAATGGCGAGGATGAGGCCCAGCTAACCGCCCGACCCGGTGAACGTGTTCGTTTGCGATTCGTGAACGCCTCGGTGGCCAGGCCGTACGCCTTGCGGTTCGTCAATCCGCCAGCCCAGGTCATTGCCATCGACGGCATGTACGTGCGCGAACCTCGGTCGGCTGATGCAACGCTCATCTCGCCCGGCGCCCGGGTCGACGTCGACATCACGATGCCGGACACACCTGGCACCTTTGAGATCGTCGAGGATTTCAGCACCAGGGCGGTCCGACTCGTAACCGTTGTCGTCGACGGTGGTCCGGTCGATACGCCTGACTTTGCGGCACCTCGTAATGGTCGGATACCGGAGTGGGTCGAGGCTGTCGACGTTGATGTCGACATCGAATACAAGCTGGCCCTGACCGGCAGCCGATGGACGATCAATGGTGACTCCTTTCCCATCTTCGAAGCCGAGCAGATCGAACCAGACGTCTTCACCAAGGTGAGGTTCACCAACAACTCGATCCGGCTGCATCCGATGCACCTGCATGGCCAGTTCTTCCAAGTGCTGGCAAGAAACGGTGAACCGGTGAACGATGGTGCATTCAGAGACTCGGTGCTTCTGTTCAAGGACGACGTTGTTGATGTCGGCCTTGTCGCGCTCGATGCGGGTATGTGGGCGATGCATTGCCATATCCTTGAACACGCTGCTGGAGGAATGATGACCTTCCTCGAAGTAGCAGCCCGCGAGCCAGTCGAAGCCTCGTCCTAGATCACCCGTACCCCCGAAAGCCGACCCATCATGTATTACCTGAAGCAGCCACTGCTGGCCATGCTGGCTTGTCTCGTGCTGCTCGTCTCTGCCTGCGGTGGGTCAGCTGACCCGGAATCTCCGCCGCCAGCGACAACAAGTTCGAACACGATCAGTGAGGACGACGCGGTCGTCAAAGCAGAGGCAGCGGCGACCGAGCAGGGGCTGTCAGCCGCAGGTCTCGAGGTCAAACCGGGTCTGCTCTTTGGCGAGTGGCAAGTGAGCTTTGAGCCGGTCAACACCGGCTCGCTCGCTGGTGGCTTCCTGGTTGTGCTCGATGCCGAAACCGGCGAGGTCATCGACGTCGTGACCTACCAGTAACGTCCGAGGTAGTTGTTAGACGCGGACTTCGTAATAGAGGTTGGCGGCGTCGTCGAGGTCGTGGGTTGTGAACTGGCTGAAGCCCGCGGCCTGGGTGAGTTCCTGGGCGACACCAGCATGCAGTCCGAGCGTGCCGAGACCAGCACCGCCTGGCTCTGACATTGCGGACTGCAAACACGAAGCAACCGAGAAGCCATAGAACATGGCCAGCAGCGGATTGCGGCTGTCCTTGCTGAAATCGCCGGTCGAGCGAATGTCTTTTAGTAACCAGGTGCCGTCGTCGGCGATCGCTCCTCGAATAGCTGCAGCTGTGCGATCGGGGAAAGCCATGTCGTGCATGCAATCGAAGGTGATGACGAGGTCAATGTCGTTGCCAGCGGGCAAGTCTTCGCCGCCAGCGGCAACGAAATCACAATTGTCGAGGCCCAGTTCGTTGGCCCGAGCCTGTGCGATCTCGATCGCAGCGTGGCTGGGGTCATATCCGACGCATCGGCTATTCGGGAAGGCTTGGGCCAAAGTGGTGAGCATCACGCCACCGCCACAACCAACGTCGACGACCAATGCGCCAGCGTCGAGTTTGTCTTCGACGCCGGCCAGTGCAGGCAACACGGTTGAGGTCAATGCCAGGCGGGACCACGGGCCTGTCATACGAGCGAGACCGGCCGCGGCGTTTGGTCCCTGTTCCTGGTAGGTCATGCCCACCCCGGTGCGGAATGAATCGGCGATCTTGTGGAGCACCGTGGAATCGACGCCACCTCGAAACGCACCCGCCGCAAAGTTGATCGAATTCTCTTCGTCAGCGAGCACGGCTGATTGCACATCGGTGAGCTCGAAGCTGCCGTCGTCGTGACGGTCGATGAGACCAGCCGCAGCCTGTCCCAACAACCACTCACGCACGAACCGTTCATGGAGATCAGCCGCTGCGGCAACTTCGTGCGACGTCATGACACCACGGCTGGACATCGTCTTGTACAGGCCGAGCGTGTCACCCAGGTACACCATCAGCGAGACCTGCTCGCCCATTTTGTAGGTCCAGACCTTAAAGCCGAACATCTTGACGGCCTGCGGATCGAGTTCAGTACTCATACGTTCCCCCTGCGTTGTGGTGTTGGTCTACACACTATGCAACAGGTGCCAAGCAGGCACGTGTCCCTTCTTCTACACGTTGTGTGGGGCCGCGTGGGAAGCTCGGGGCATGACCATTCTGATTACTGGTGGCACCGGGTTTATCGGTGCCGAGATCGTTCGCATGTTGGTGGCCCAGGGCCGAGACGATGTTGTGGTGGCCCACAGGTCGGGCAACTTCACCCGGATAGCCGACATTGTTGACCAGGTGCAGACCGTGCAGGCCGACTTGGGTGACGACGACGCGATCGCACAACTGGTCGCGGACACGGCGCCAACCCAGATCTATCACTTCGGTGCCACGCTTACCGGGCCGGGCGAAGACGACCCCCAAGGCCTTTTGCGGTCAAACGTGTCCGGCGTGATCACCTTGTTCGAAGCCGCACGCCAGGCAGACACCGAGCAAATCATCTTCGCCAGCAGCATCGGCACCTACGGACGTGACTTGGAGAAGGGTGTGCCGGTCGACGACATGAGCCTGCAGCGGCCAAACAGCATCTATGGCGTGACCAAGGTCTTCGCCGAAAACCTGGGTGCGTGGTATCGGGAGAAGTATGGACTCGACTTCCGTGGTCTTCGTTATCCGTCGATTGTGGGACCAGGCGTGACCACCAAAAGCCTGGCGCAATACACCAGCTGGATGATCGAAGCCGCAGGTAAAGGCGAAGCGTTCAGCGTGTGGACTGGACCGGAGACCGTCATTCCAATCCTGTATTACAAGGACGCAGCGAAAGCGGCGATCGATCTGGCAGCCGCGCCCCTCGACGACATCAAGACCATGAACTATTTGGTCGATGGTGCTCGCCCCACACCGAACGC
>DNHM01000125.1 GCA_003485885.1 Acidimicrobiaceae bacterium | reverse complement strand
TTCTTGTCCAACACCGCCGAGCGCCACATGCCTGGCACGAGCGGCATTGCCATTCCCGGTTATGAACTTCGGATCGTCGATGACCGGGGCCGGGATCTCGGCGACGACGAACCGGGAACGCTCCTGGTCAAAGGAGCGTCCGCGGCTACCGGTTACTGGTGTCGCAGCGATATGACCCGGGCCACGTTCCAAGGCGATTGGACGGTCACCGGCGACTTGTATGTGCGTTCCTCTGAAGGCTTTTATACCTATCTAGGCCGGGCCGACGACATGCTGCGGGTCGGTGGCGAGTGGGTCTCACCAGCCGAAGTCGAGAGTGTGTTGATTGAACATACGACCGTGCTCGAAGCTGCCGTCGTCGGCGAGAAGGACGCCGACGGCATCACTCGCCCCATCGCCTTTGTAATTGCGGCACCTGGACAGACAACCGATCCGGCGACACTCACCAACTGGTGTCGAGATCGCTTGGCCGGATACAAGCGACCAAAGCGGTACGAGATCGTGACCGAACTTCCCAAGACGGCCACCGGCAAGATACAGCGGTACAAACTGCGCTGAACACGCCGCTACCCATTCTCGGCTTTCACTTGGGGCGTTTCGTTGTTGCATGATTACGGCATGCGAATTTCGGTATCCATCGGCAGCGCCTACTACGACGGTTCCAATTGGGCCGACGTTGTTGACTATGTAAAGGCCGCTGATCGCCTGGGCGTCGATGCCGCATGGTCAGCCGAAGCCTGGGGCATGGAAGCGGTGTCATCGCTTGGTTACCTGGCGGCGGTCACTGAGAACATCCGGCTGGGCTCCGGCATCATGCAGATCTCGGCACGAACGCCTGCCATGACGGCTATGACCGCGCTGTCGCTGGGACAGATCAGCGGTGACCGTTTCAATCTTGGACTCGGTGTTAGCGGACCACAGGTGGTCGAAGGCCTGCACGGCGAAGCCTTCGCCCATCCGCTTGGCCGGCTGCGCGAGTACATCGACATTGTCCGTTTGGGCATTACTGGCGAACGGATGGTCTATGACGGGAAACACTACGTACTCCCCCGCCCCGGCGGCGAAGGCAAGGCACTCAAGTCGTCGATTCCGCCGAAACCTGACATGCCCATCTATCTGGCGACACTTGGCCCCAAGTCACTGGAGTTGACCGGTGAACTGGCCGACGGCTGGCTCGGCACCTCGTTCATTCCCGAACACGGAGACGTGCTGCTCGATCCCATCCGGGCCGGCGCTGCCAAGGCCGGACGAACGATTGCCGACATCGACATCCAGACCAATGCTCAGATAGCGGTCTCCGAGGATGTCGACGGGTTGATCGCTACGTATCGACCAGGTATGGCGTTCACCTTGGGTGGCATGGGTTCCGCTACAACCAACTTCTACAACTCGGCCTACTCACGAGCGGGGTACGCCGACGTGTGTGCAGAGGTCCAACGTCTGTGGGTAGACGGTGACAAAGCCGGTGCTGCTGCCGCTGTCCCCGAGGAACTCGTGCTGGCGGCATACATGATCGGCACCGAAGACATGGTCAGAGATCGGGTCCGTGCAGCCGAAACAGCTGGCATCAATTGTCTGCGACTAGGCCCCCAAGGCAAGACCGCAGCCGAACAGATCGCCAACCTCGAAATGGCGGTTGACCTGATCAGGTCAGCCTCGCACTAGATCGCGGAACGGGCACCGGAGTTAGGCGGCGAGGTTAACTCGTCTATCCCTGCTCGGCAGCGGCGGCCAAACGTTCGGCAAGTTGTTTCCAAATCACCTTGTGGATGGGTAGGAGAACCCACCAGTACGCCCGACCAGCAACCCCACGCGGGTGGAAGCGGGCCAGCTGACGCAGGTGAGTTACGCCTGTCTCATCAGTGGTGATTCGCCATTCGAGCCAGGCCCCGCCCGGAACCTTCATCTCAGCCCGGAGCCGAAGTAGCTTCGGTCGTTCGTGCGCTTCAACGCGAAAGAAGTCGAGGGCATCACCGACCCGTAACTCGTCTGCGTCGCGTCGACCTCGGCGCATCCCAACGCCGCCAATAAGTTTGTCGAGGGCCCCTCGAATGGTCCACAAGACATTGGCCGCATACCAGCCGCGCTCCCCGCCGATACCCACGACGGTGGCGAACAGCGCACTCGGACTGGCCGTAGTGGTGACCTCTTGCGTGTTTTCATAGATGGTTCCGCCCGACCAGTCTGGGTCCTGTGCGAGCGGGAGGGCTGCGGTGTTGCTGCGAGCGCTGTCCATCCAGCTGGTGGTGAGGCGCAAATCGCCCACGACAGCGAGCGCCCGTTCGATGGCCCGATCGAGGGTCAACGGAGTGTGGTCGATCAGCCGGTTGATATCTCTATCGGGGTGGACGACGACATCATTGATCAGGCTGTCGACAAGAGGTCGAGCGAGCACATACGGAAGAGGCGTCACGAGGTTGACCCAGTGCGAAGAGAGTCGCGGCGTCAGAATGGGAACCGGGATGATAAGTCGACGTCGCAATCCCGCTGCGCTGGCATAACGGTCCATCATGTCGCGGTAACTCAGAACATCGGGGCCCCCGATCTCAAGGATCTGGTCCGCGGCCTCTGGACTACCAATGACCGCAACAAGATAATGCAGCACATCAGCGATCGCGATTGGCTGGCACTTCGTTTTGGTGACCCAACGGGGGCAGATCATTGCGGGAAGAACTTCGGCCAAGTGGCGAAGCATCTCGAACGACGCACTACCTGAGCCAATGATTACCGCTGCGCGAAGCTCGGTGACAGAGACACCGCCACTGGCTAAAACCTTGCCGACTTCGTGTCGGCTCGCAAGATGACTGGACAGCTTGTCAGGATCGTCTTCTCCGAGACCCCCGAGATACACAATTCTTGATACGCCGGCGCTTTCGGCCGCCATCCGGGTGTTCTCGGCCCCGATGCGGTCAGATTCGGCGAAGTCTCCCGCCTGACCCATGGCGTGAACGAGGTAGTAGACAGCCTCGATCCCTTCAAAGGCAGCATCTAATGACCCTCGGTCGAGAACATCGGCTGCGGTGACCTCGATATCGGGGCGCCATTCGACCTCGTCGAGTCTGGCGGGGGTTCGTGCCAAGCAACGGACGTTGTGGCCAGCCGCCAGCAATTCGGGAACTAGTCGACCGCCTACATAACCAGTTGCACCGATGACAGCGACCCTCATGGTGCCGCCGAAAAGCCGATGGCGATGATGACCAGAAGTTTCTTCACCACTCGACACTAACGGCATCGCCCGTGGTCACGTTGGCTCAACGGCTTTCGTTTCGGTGGGCCTCAGCGCTTGGGCACCGGAAGTTCGGCGATATCGACATCATCGGGATCTAGACCGAGTTGTGTGTAAAGATTCGAGGCAAAACGCTGGCCCGTTAGCCGCATCGATGTATGCATAATCGACTCAACCGCTGGTCGCGAGAGTCGCGGCAATGGAAGATTCACGGCGAGGGTCAGATCAACTTTCAACTCGGTCGAGTGGGTGCCGACGGGTACGAAGTCGTACACGCCCTCCACCGAGGCACGTTCATTCGCTCCTTCTGGAGGATCATGGGCGAAGACGATCTGCTCCTGATGCGTGAACTCCATCCGCTCAGTGAACTCAGGTTCGACCTTCAGACCTAGCCCTTCGATACCGTTCAAGGTCCACCGCCAGTGGGAGCCAGACGCCTCGATCGACCGAACCAGTGGAGTCAAGGACGCGAGAGTGCTGGGATCGGTTATCAGCGTCCAAATTTCCTCAAGTGGAACAGGAACGGTGGAGAGTGAGATGTTACGAGCCGAGAACCAAGTCACCTTCACGTTCTATCTTCGACCATGATGTGATCACGAGTTCAGCCGCTGGTAAAGACAAACGACGAGTCCATGTCTTCCTCGATCGCCTTGATGTGATCGATATAGGCATGGAAGCCGCCGTTGTAGTTCCCGTCTTGGCGACGGTTTTCAGCACCTTCGAAGTTGTAGTAACCCGGCGTGCATTCGGCGTTGCGGTTGGTCTTACCCCGATGTGAGATCACTTCTTGCACCCACCATTCTTCGGCTGACCGGCTGACGTCGACGGTGTCGTAGTCGTTGCTGCGGACATAGTCGATCACACTGGCAATATGGTCGCCTTGGACCTGTAACAGGTCGGTCAGGTTGAACTGGAACGATGCCTGATACCCACCCATAATGAACATGTTTGGGTACCCCTGCGAATGGATACCCACCAGTGTGCGGATGCCGTCGGTGTACTTCTCGTTCAGCTCCAGTCCGCCTTCGCCTTCGATGCGGTTGTATATACCGGTCTGTTGCACTTCGAAGCCAGTGGCATAGATCAGCAGGTCGACTTCGTATTCAACACCATCGAAGATTGGGCCCTTGGGCCCGATCTCAGTGATGCCCTTGCCTTTGGTGTCAACCAGATGGACGTTCGGACGGTTGAACGTTGGCAGATAATCGTTGTGGAAACATGGCCGCTTACACATAAGCATGTACCACGGCTTGAGCGACTCGGCGGTGTCTGGATCCTCGACGGTTTCGTCGATGCGCTTGTGAATACGCATCATTGCATCGATGTTGGCGTTCTCTTGGCGGCGGACCTTCTCTTCCTGGGTGATG
>DNHM01000324.1:2164-8720 GCA_003485885.1 Acidimicrobiaceae bacterium | reverse complement strand
CGGCACTGTTCGGTCGTCAGCGACAGGCAGATGAGTGCATCGACCCTCGGCAGCGTGGCTGCAACCGCGTCGGCATCGTTCAGGTCAAGGAACTCGACGTCGAACTCATCGGGCTGCACTTCGGCCACGACTTCCTGGATCCAGGGATGGCAGGTGGTCCACACAACAAGTGGTTTCGTATCAGTCACCAGACGACGTTATTCGATAGACCCCTCCAGCCTGCAGTACCCGGCAACCAAGTTGACGAAATCTGCGACCTTAAGCCGACAGAACGAGGCGAACGTCGCAGACACGAACGGCGATACAGGTGCCGCAACTCTGGTGTGGCTCACGGCTGCTTCCTTACTGATACGACCGTGGCACCACCGGGTCGGCGGAGCCGCAGAAGCCTCTGCACAAACAAACACGTATGAGAGCGAGCAAGCATATGTGTGACAGAACAGTCCTGCCTTGTCCGGAGAAGTGTCCCGTTAGACGGCGCGCCTAGTGCCGTGAGGCCATACCTTCGGTACATGTCCGCCGACTTTGTTCGCCAAAGAATTTCTACCACCGTGCGCAAACTTGTCATCGGAGAGAGCCCCACCGCCCCGGTTGCCACCTGGGATCCCAACGACCCCAACCCAATCGCAGAAGACAGTCCGGTCCGCACCGTGCATGCTGACCCCGCTATGTTCGTCGGTGGTGTCCGAGCACTGCTTTTCCAAACACTCCATCCAATCGCGATGCGGGGCGTCGCAGAGCACAGCGATTACGAACATGATCCGCTGGGTCGACTGCAACGAACAGCGTCGTTTCTGGGAAAGACCACCTACGGCACGGGTGCCGAAGCGAACGAGGCCATCAATCTGGTGCGGTCGATCCACAGCCGCGTCGAGGGCACCATGCCTGATGGGACCATCTACCGGGCCGACGATCCGCGTCTGCTTGGTTGGGTGCATGCGAGCGAGATCGACAGCTTCCTGACCGCCCATCAGAAGTACGGCGGCACGAGACTCTCACCCCACGAGTGCGACCGTTACGTGGCCGATATGAGCATTATCGGCAGCGCGCTTGGCGTGGACAACGCCCCACAATCGCGTGCCGAACTGGCAGCCGTGCTTGATTCGTATCGAAGCGAATTGGCGCCATCGAAAGAATGCCGCGACGCCACCCGGTTTCTTTTTGCACCAGCATTACCCATCGGGGTGCTCCCCTTCTATGGGTTGATCTTCAGCTCGGCGGTCGCCATGTTGCCCCGGTGGGCCCGATCGATGCTGTTGCTACCGGTCGCTCCTGGTATCGATCCGTTCGTGTTACGGCCAGCAATGACCACGATGATGTATGCATTGCGTTGGGCCCAGATCGCACCAGATGGCGGCGAAGCCAGTCACCCCAACAGCTAGAGCTCGAACCGCTCGATCGCGCCGGTTTCCTGGGCCCGTTCAATAATTTCGAGGCCCAGCAACGAGAAGAAGAAATACACGACCGCTCCAGCAACTACTGCCCAACCCCAGCGATAGTCGCCCACCAGTGCCAGCAGCACACCCACGATGGCAACCGCAGGTGCAGCCAATCCGCTGAAACCAAAACCGATCTTCACGAAGGCCGCGATCGTGGCGGAGCGACGAAGCAGGCCTGTTGTCCACAGCAGGGTCGAAGACACCGCCAGCGCGGCCGCAATCCATCCCATCGTCCCGACCCACATATTGAGCGCCGCGAAACTGACCGAACCGACCAGCATCAGGACGGCTAAGACGGACAGGTCGCCACCGGCAGCGTCTCGTAGCTCGTCCTGTGTGAGTTCGCGATCCACGAAGGCAATCTATCTACCAGCGTTCCACACTCATCTACGTCAGGGCGGGTTGGTCACGTACCGGTTCGCCGCATCGACTAGGGACAGGTCAAGCTGATTGGCGAGCGATGACAGCCAAGCCAATACATCACCTAACTCGTGGAGCTGCTGTTCCTTGGTGCCCTTGCGAACCGCCTGGGCCAGCTCACCGACTTCTTCGCACAACCAGGCAACCGTGGAAGGCATACCCCGAGCGCGATCATCTTCTCCGTACAGCGTTTCCATCAACGCTTGAAACTCAGCAATTTCCATGTCGACAGTCTCGCGCCAAACCGAGGTTTAGCGGGAAGCGATGACCTCGGCGATTTGCACGGTGTTCAGTGCGGCACCTTTTCGGAGATTGTCGCTGGACAAGAACATGGCCAGCCCATTCTTGGTCGAAGGGTCCCGGCGGATACGGCCGACCAACGTTGGATCGATACCTGCAGCCTTGAGTGGCGTGGGCAACTCGTCGAGCACAACACCCTGAGCACCGGCAAGGATCTTGGTGGCCTGCTCGGGTGTCATCTCGTTCTCGAACTCAGCATTGATCACCAGCGAGTGGCCAGTGAACACCGGCACACGTACACAGGTTGCGCTGACTTCGAGCCCAGGAAGGTCAAGGATCTTACGACTCTCATTGCGCAGTTTCTGTTCTTCGTCGGTTTCGAGGCTGCCGTCGTCGACAACCGCTCCGCAGATGGGCACGACATTACAGGCAAGAGTCGCGGCGAACTTCTTAGGCTCGGGGAAGTCGCCAGCGGTGCCGTCGTAGGTCAACTGGCGAGAATGATCACCCGCTGCCTCGAGTTGCGCTGCCAGTTCGTCGACACCTTCGAGACCTGAGCCTGATGCGGCCTGGTAACTACTAACCACGAGTCGTTTCAGCCCGGCGGCGAGAGCCAGCGGCTTCAGCACTGGCATTGCCGCCATAGTGGTGCAGTTCGGGTTCGCGACGATGCCCTTCGAGATGTTGTCGAGGTGATGAGGGTTGACCTCGGCGACCACCAGCGGCACGTCGGGGTCCATCCGCCAGCCCGAGGAGTTGTCAATCACGATGGCGCCTGCAGCGGCAACCTTGGGGGCAAGCGCGAGAGACGTTTCCTTACCAGCCGAGAAAAGCACCTGGTCTAACCCGGTGTAATCAGCGATCGAAGCATCCTCGATGGTGATGGTGCGGCCATTCCATTCGATCGTGCGACCTGCCGAACGAGCCGATGCAAACAGGCGCAGTTCGTCGACGGGAAAGTCGCGTTCGGCCAGTATCGATAGCATGACACCACCAACCTGACCCGTGGCTCCAACAATTCCGATATTCATGCGTGTAAGACTACCGCCGCAGGTCTTCCGGCAAGCTCGTATTTCGCTACAACGACGGGGGTTTCGCCAGAACGGACGTGCACCACGTGCACAGCCGTTGGACGCCTAGAAAACCGGACGGTCCAGTTCAAATGCAGCGTGGAGCACATTGACAGCGTCTTCGGTTCGTCCCGCGTCGACGATGGCACTGATGCGGATGCCAGAGGTGGACAACATCTGGATGTTGATGCCATTCTCGGCCAGCGTCTCAAACATCTGGGCAGCAACACCAGGGTTTGACTTCATGCCAGCGCCGATCAGGCTGATCTTGCCGATCTTGTCGTCGCTCGTAACTTGGCCGATGCCGAGCCCGTTGGCGGCGGCAACCGCACCGTCTAATTGCGACATCGGCACGGTGAAGGAAATGTCGGTGACACCTTCGTTGCTGACGTTCTGCACGATCATGTCGACGTTGACGTCTTCGTCGGCCAGTGTGCGGAACAAGCGTGCGGCGATGCCCGGCTCGTCGGGCACATGCGAGATCGTAACCTTGGCCTCGCTCATGTCGTGAACTACCGCAGTGACTATTGCTCGTTCCATCGAGCCCTCCTCGTTAACCCACGTGCCCTGTTCCCAGGTGAAGGCTGATCGAATGTGCAGTGCAACACCGTGACGGTGTGCATATTCAACTGAACGCATGGCTGGTTTCGGGCAGCCGCAAGCAGTCATTTCCAAGAGTTCGTCGAAGCTCAGATGTGACATCTTGCGGGCGTTCGTGACCAGACGGGGGTCGGTCGTGAACACACCTGGCACATCGGTATAGAGCTCGCATGCGTCGGCTTCGAGCCGGTGGGCAAGTGCAACTGCGGTGGTGTCGCTGCCACCACGACCAAGAAACGTGACTTCCTTGTCGGTCGACATTCCCTGCGAGCCAGCCACGACCGGCACCGAGCCGGCGGCCAACGATTCCTTGATTCGGTCGGCCATGACCTCTTCGATGCGGGCGTTCTCGTGGGTGGTGTCGGTGATGATGCCCGCTTGGCTACCGGTAAATGAGTCAGCCGGGATACCGGCACCGTGAAGTGCCATGGCCACCAGAGCAACCGCCTTACGCTCACCAGCAGTGATCAACATGTCCATCTCGCGACCAGGGCGCACGTCGGAAACCTCGTTGGCGAGTCGAAGTAACTCGTCGGTTTCTTTGCCCATCGCGCTGACCACCATGACGACCTGGTCCCCGCGAGCAACGGTGCGTCGTACATGATCGACGACCTCGCTAATGCGTTCGGGGTCGGCCACCGAGGTGCCACCAAACTTCTGTACATACAGAGCCACGGCCAGCAGGATATTCGAGCCACCCCAGACTTCCTGCCCGATTGCGTCAACTGCGCCCGCCCGAAAGCGAGAAGCGGGTAGATTTCCGGGATATGGGAACCGAAAAACGTGAGCGCCAGAAGGCAAATCGAAAGACTCGCTTGGCCGAAGTAGAGGCCGAGGAGGCCAAGGAAACCCGCGAGGAGTCGACCAAAAAGTTCGGCAAGATCGCCGCAGTCATGGCGGCACTGATCCTAATCATCGTGCTCTTCAACGTTCTCGGCGGCGACGACGAACCAGCAACCGCTACTTTCACCCCAACACCAGTCGCCGAAGGTGAACCCACACCGGTCCCCGAGATCGTGCTTGCGTCGTCGGTTCCCGACGACTTCGAGCCATTCGCGGGCACAGGCGCCCTGTCACTCGTCGAGCCAGAGGCCCGCAACGACGCCTACGACGCCGCTCCCGACATGCTCATTGACCCAGCCAAGAGTTATGCCGCAGTGGTCGATACCTCCGTCGGGCCGATTCGTTTGACCTTGTTCGCCGATGACGCGCCACTCGCTGTCAACAACTTCGTGGCCCTGGCTCGTGACGGCTTCTACGACGGCCTCACATTCCATCGGGTTATGGAAGATTTCATGGCCCAAGGCGGCGATCCCACCGGCTCAGGCGCTGGCGGACCTGGTTACTCTTTCCCCGACGAATTCGAGTCGGGCCGCCTCTTCGACAAGCGCGGCCAACTCGCCATGGCGAACAGCGGCCCCGATACCAATGGAAGTCAGTTCTTCGTCACCACGGTGGCCACCGATTGGTTGAACGGCATTCACACCATCTTCGGCGAGATAGCCGACGAAGCTCCTGCACTCGATCTGATTCCCGTGACCGGCGAAGGCGACACCGTCGTCATCAACTCGGTTCGCATCATCGAGAACTAATCGTTCGGAACCGGCACCTCGGGGATTGGACGAACATCACCGATGACCAATTCGATCGTTGCGTCCCGAGTTGTTACGAGCAGCCGATCGATGTTGATTGGTGACCACCCCTCATGCCACAGATCGAGCGTCGCATCGTCGCGCCACGAGCGTGCCCGCTGCCCCAACCCCGGGATCTGGGACGTGGCGATCCGGGCGACCGGCATGACGAATCCGAACGTATCGGTCGCGTCGCGGGCATGTTTCAAGACGTCAGCGGGCAACCCGAGCACAACAACGGTCGAGGTGGTTCCGGGCACAGCAGGTCGTTCATACGTCGACCCGAAGTCGAGTTGGTCCACGATCGAACTCCAGCGAGGGGTGCTCTCAACGCACACCACACCCAGCCGATCAACAAGTCGCCGGATCGCCGCTTGCACTTCTGCTGTGACGACCAGCGTGTCCAGTTCCTGCACGACATGACGGTAACGCAATGACTGGTCCGACTCCGCTGCCGCCCACTCCGTGGAACTTCCCTCATCCAGATCAGGCAGACCCCAATGGTGTGGTAGCCGTGGGTGCGGACCTTGAACCCGAGACGCTGATTCATGCCTACCGCAACGGCATGTTTCCGATGCCTATCGATGATGGGAACATGGTCGGCTGGTGGTCACCGCCCAAACGAGGCGTACTCGACTTCACCGATCTTCGGGTATCGCGCAGCCTGCGCCGATCGTGTCGGCGTTATCACGTGACGGTGAACACCGCGTTTGATCAGGTGATCCGAGCGTGTGCATCGTTGCCCCGAGATGGCGGATGGATCTCGCCGGCGATCATCGAGGCCTACGAACGGCTGTATCTACTCGGATGGGCGCATAGCGTCGAGACCTGGCACGACGGCAACCTCGTGGGCGGGTTGTACGGCGTACAAATCAACGGCCTCTTTGCAGGCGAGTCAATGTTTCAGGTCGCTACCGATGCATCGAAGGTAGCGCTGGTCGCATTGGTGAGCGGTTTGGAACATTGCGGCGCAGTTTTGCTCGATGTTCAATGGGCGACCGACCATCTTGCAACCCTCGGTGTGCACGAGATCACGCGAAGTGAGTATCTTGAGCGGCTAGGGATAGCGCTATCATGCCCTGGTTCCTCGCTCGCAATTCTTTCAGGGAAACATTCGCTCGGGAAAGTCGAGCAATTCCTTAATCGAATACGGTAA
>DNHM01000324.1:809-2050 GCA_003485885.1 Acidimicrobiaceae bacterium | reverse complement strand
GGCCTGCTTGCGGCTGCACTTGCCGTAGTCGCGGTCGTTGTCTCCGTGATCGGTCTGGTTAGTGAAATCCCCTCGCTTGGACTCATCGCTGCCGCCATTGCCGCGATCCTTGCTGCAGTTGTCGTATGGGTAAACGGCAACTATGACTCACAGAATGAACGTTTGCGCAAGGTTGAAAACGAACTAACCCGGCTCCAATCAACCGCTATGACCGACTCGATCACCAAGCGAATCACCGGCGAGAAGCCTGCGCCCATCAACACCATCCGCACGCCTGGTGGCGACTTGACAGGCCTCAATATCAGCGACACATCCGACCTCGCCGACCCTGTCACCGGCCTGCTCGGCGAGCGTTACTTCGTGATCACACTCGAAGCCCGAGTCGCTGCCGCTCGCCGTCACCTTCGTCCGTTGGCGCTCATCCTGCTCGAAGCCGTGCACGACCCAACCGGCACAGCTCCTGCCATCGACGCCACCATCGCCGCCGACGTCGTGCGTGAAACATTACGAGACGCCGACACCCTGTGCAGGTTGCACAACGGCCGCTACGCCATCCTGCTCGAAGACACTCCCGAGAACGGCGCCATCTGGACGGTAGAGCGCATCCGTCGTCGTCTTGGCGAACAGATTGACGATGTCACCGTGTGGGCTGGGATCGCTTGTTACCCAGCAAACGGCTTTGATGGCCCCGAGGTCCTCGATCAAGCGCGTGAAGCTCTTGACCAGGCCAGTGAATGGCGCCAAGACCGCACCGAAGTCGCCGACAAGTAACCCCGGGCTTCACCAGCGGGGGGCGCCTTGCTCCGGAGGCCGACCCGGCCGACATCAGCCTGCATACTCGCCGACCTATCCGCAACAGGATGAGTGATGAGATCGAGCGCTCGCAGGACTCGTTTGCTGCCTCACGCTCCGCTGCAGAACCGACTATGTGGCGACCCACTAGGTCGCGCATGAGCCCAGTTGGTTACCAGCGAGGTGGTAGACGGCCGTCTTGCCACCAGCGGCCGGCGTAACGCCAGGTCGTGGACTGCGGTTCGCGGGCGGCGATACCACTCACTGGTTTTGGCCACACCATTTCAATTGCGGCCACGATTGCAGCCACTTCGTCCTCAGACGGACTCCCCTGAACTTCAATCTTCATGAGGAGACCTTCTCAGACAGAGTCGGAGCGACGGAGGAGTGGGCAGAGCGGAGGGACGGAGCGACCCAGCAGACCTGACACCATGTCCGACGAACGTCGG
>DNHM01000324.1:0-789 GCA_003485885.1 Acidimicrobiaceae bacterium | reverse complement strand
CGTCGGCCCGAGCGGAGCGGTGCATTACAGCGGGACGATGCCGTGTTTGCGGCGGGGTTGTTCTTCGCGTTTGGTGATGAGCATGTCGAGGCCGGCGATGATCTTGCGCCGGGTGTCGGCGGGGTCGATGACTTCGTCGACGTAGCCACGTTCGGCAGCGATGTACGGATTGGCGTATTGCTCGATGTACTCGTCGACAAGTTCGTCCTTGCGAGCGGCGCGTTCTGCGTCGGTGCCAAGTTCGCTGAGCTCACGCCGGTTCACGATTTCGACGGCGCCCTGAGGGCCCATCACCGCCAGTTCAGCGGTTGGCCACGCAAAGGTCAGGTCGGAGCCGACTGACTTTGAGTCCATCACCACGTACGCACCTCCGTAGGCCTTGCGGGTCACAACAGAGATACGAGGCACGGTTGCTTCGCAATAGGCATAGAGCAGCTTTGCGCCGTGGCGGATGATGCCGCCGTACTCCTGGTCGACACCAGGCAGGAAACCGGGCACGTCGATCAAGGTGATGAGTGGGATGTTGAATGCATCGCAGGTGCGCACGAACCGAGCAGCCTTGGATGAAGACTCGATGTCGAGCACACCGGCCAAGATCATTGGCTGGTTCGCCACGATGCCCACGGTACGGCCGCCCATCCGAGCATGGCCACACACGATCGATTTGGCCCAATGAGGGAAGTACTCCATGAAGTCGCCATCGTCGACGACGGATTCGACAACCTTGATCATGTCGTAGGGCAAGCTCGATGACTCAGGCATGATCGAGCGCAACTCGACGCACGAACG
>DNHM01000030.1 GCA_003485885.1 Acidimicrobiaceae bacterium | reverse complement strand
CCCTTCGCCAACCCAACTCCACCAGCCGTCGTCCCTCCGGCCTACACACAACGCCAAGAGTCCCCGGGACCCCAGACTCGGGAAACCCAGACTCGAGAGACTCAGACTCGGGAAACTCAGACAGCGTTTCGGTGAGGAACGAGCTGAAACCCGAATTACCCGAACTACCCGCCGTAGAGGCCTAGGGCTTCGACTTGATCATCGGCGATGTGGAAACTCTCGCTGTCGTCGGGGAACGAACCAGATCGCACATCGGCCACATACGCACTGATGCCAGCGATGCCGTCGGCTTTGACGTTGGCGTACTGTCGCACAAACTTGGGTACGAAGTCGTTCTGCATGCCCAACAGGTCATGCAGGACCAGCACTTGGCCATCGCAACCCGGGCCAGCGCCGATGCCGACAGTTGGGATGTCAAGTGCAGCGGTGACCAGATCGCCGACCTCGCGGGGCACACCTTCGAGCACAATCGCAAAGCAGCCTGCGGATTGCAGCGCCTTGGCTTCGTCGACCAGGAAGTGGGCTGCCTCGGCACTTTTGCCCTGAATCCGGAAGCCACCCATTGCATGCACCGACTGCGGCGTAAGCCCGATATGGCCCATGACCGGGATCTGGGCATCGACCATTGCAGCGATCATTGGAACACGTTTGGTGCCGCCTTCGAGTTTGATGGCGCCAGCGCCCGCTCGGATCAGCTTGGCAGCGTTACGCACGGTGTCTTCGACAGATACGTGGTAGCTCATCCATGGCAGGTCGCCCACGATCAGCTGTTTTGGTTTGGCTCGGGCAACAGCAGCTGTGTGATGGGCCATGTCGTCGACCGTGACCGACAGGGTGTCGCTGTAGCCGAGTACGACCATGGCCAGGGAGTCTCCGACCAGGATCATGTCGGCGTCGGTCTCGCCGATCATGCATCCCGATGGATAATCAGCTGCAGTGACCATCACGATCGGTTTTGCTCCGTTTGCGACCTTGCGTGAGATCAACGCGGGCGCCGTCAGCCGCTTAGCCATCCCGGTTCTCCTTGCTGCACATCCCTGTACGTCGATGCAACACCGTCAGACGCTCATGGCCGCCCGCCGTTGCAACGATCTTATGCGGCCGCATTGCTAGTCGGGATCGCTGGTCGATTCGGTAGCCGGGTTCGGCTCCTGGGACTCGGCTGACCGTTCGAGCGTGGACCGCCTCAGGAGATGGTTCCAGCTACAAGCCTGACAGACTTCGACGATGTAGGCGACGTGTGTGCCTGGCCGTTTCGCCAGTCGAGCGAGTTCACCTCGGAGGCTTATGCATCGGCCGTATTTCGGTAGTCGGGGACCGAACACGTAGGTGACATGCACCAGTTTGGCTCGTTCACAGATCGGGCAATCCCCCTGGACTTCACGACCTACGGCACGAGCTGCTCGCACCAGTTCTGGGTGGGCCTCGCAGACGTCGGCGAGATCCAATACCCCGCCGCGAAAATCGGCCAGCACCGACGCGCGGGCGAGCCGATAGTCGACATGGCCTTCGGAGCTACTCGTGGCAGCCGGCGGTACGCGAAACACAGCACTAACGATCGTAGATCGTTCGTCGCCAATCGCGCCTACGTGATGCCTAACACGCCGTCTCTCTGCGGGGTACGACACAGAAACTTCTGGCAATCGTGGCGGAAAGTACGTGGTCGGTCGGGGGCAGAAGGACGGATATCACCAGATCTGCGGGGCGGACGCGACTGTCGGCTGCCGTTCGTGCACTGATCGACTCACGGTCGTTTCTCGCTTTCCCAGCCACAATATTTGCTGTCAGGCAGTTGGGTGATCTGCCCACCACGAGGCGAGTCGGGCCTGTTGGTCCTCAGCGTCGAGCGGGCCGTGAGCGAAGTAACAGTCCTTCAGGAACTTCTGCGCATGGCCGATCGCTGGACCTGGCGGCATGTCGAGCACCGACATGATCGTTTCGCCTCCGAGGAACGTGACCGCGCCGGGATCTTCACGATCGATCAAGTCGTGCACCGCGTCGTCAAACGCTGCTACCCAAGATGGGTCATCAGCAAACACTGCGGCGAGCGATAAGGCACTCGACCGATCTTCGCAGCCGTCGACCCACCGACGGACGGTCTCGTCGTCGGCCGTCATCGCCTGAAGCACCTCGATCGCCGATCGGCTCATGCGCACAATCCGGCGTTCGTCATCTCGCGCCAACCGAAGCCGATCACACATGGCCTGCACGCCGTCGACGGTCGTGAACACGCTGATGCCGATAGCAGCCAATCGCTGATGCCAGTCGGCCGGCAACCGGTTAGCCACATCGATCGCAGCGTCTAACGCTGGGTTCACGACATCGATGAGCGCCGGTTGGCCATAACTGAGTACCTCGGCTAGAGACCCGGTGTCAGCGAGAAAACGCAACCCGATGTTGGCCGCTTCCAGGCTGAGTAGTCGTCGTAGTTCAACGCCGATGCGTTCGATGGCGACGATCCGCAGGCGCGTGTGCAGGCGGGTGGCCGAATCGATGAGTTCTTCGTCGGGAACAAGGGAGAACTTGGTGGCGAACCGAGCCGCTCGCAACATGCGCAATGGGTCATCGGTGAACGAGACATCGGCGCTCAACGGAGTGCGCAATAACCGGGCGGAGAGATCGTGAGCGCCGCCGTATGGGTCGACGAGGTCGCCATCTGGCAGCTCGATGGCCATCGCGTTGACCGTGAAGTCACGACG
>DNHM01000274.1 GCA_003485885.1 Acidimicrobiaceae bacterium | reverse complement strand
TCAAACGCTCCTGTGTGCACACCAGCACGAGCGATGTTGGTCACTGGTCGCCATCCTCAGAGCACCGGGCACCTGATCAACACCACCCGCACCCGCCACGACGAAATCTCGATCGCCGATGCGTTCGCGCACCAGGGATACCGCACCGGTTGGGTCGGTAAATGGCACCTGCACACCGGTCTATGGCCAGCGCTTGATCGCATGCCCATGCAGCCAGATTGGGTGCCCGAGGGCCGCGACCGGCTCGGGTTCCAGTACTGGCGGGCCTACAACCAGCACATGGTTTTCTTCGACGGTTTTGTGCACAAAGGGGACTGGAACTACGAGCGCTGGAATGGGTACGAGACCGATGGTCTGCTCGATTATGCGTTCGAGTTCATCGACGAACCCAGCGATGATCCGTTCCTACTGTTTCTGTCTCCGCATCCTCCGCACTACACGCCAGCAGAGTTCGCGCCAGCAGAGTGTTACGAAGGGTTGCCGGATCAGCTCGCACTACCCGACAACGTCGGTAGCCGGTGGGCCACCGAGACCCGAGAGATGTACCGCCACTATCTGGCGATGATCCGAGCCATCGACAAGATGATTGGTCGCATGCTCGACCACCTCGACGAAACCGGGTTGGCCGACAACACCATCGTGTTACTCGCCTCTGACCATGGCACCATGGGCGGTGCCCACGATGTCCATCCGTGGCTCAAGAAACACTCGTACGAAGAGGCAATTCATATCCCGGGCATCGTCCGTTTCCCCGATGTCATTGAGCCCGGCACCAGCGTCGATGACCTGTTTGGCATGCCTGATTTCTTCCCCACGTTGTGCGGCCTGGCTGGGGTGCCGATTCCGCAGACCGTCGAGGGCCATGATCTGTCCGCGGTGTTGCGGCACGGCTCTGTTGGTAGTTCGACGGCACCAACCCAAGAAGCGTTGCTGTTGATGAACTTCTCGAAGTACTACGACTGGTTCGTCGACGGCGCCGAGTGGCGAGGAGTCCGGACCAAGACGGGCAGTTACACCGAGTGGCTCGACGGCCAGGTGCAACTCTTTGACCTGAGCGAAGATCCACTGCAGCAACGAAACCTGGCCGACGATCCCGGTTATGCAGCACATCGTGCCGAGATGGCAGGTGCGCTGCGGGATCTTCAGGCCATCCGCGGCGACGCGCTTGTGCCCTGCACCGAGTGGAAACCGTGGCTCGACGAACAACGGCGCGTGGTCCGTAATGCGTTCGGAGAGCTCAGTCATCCTGAGTCTCCGCCTGACTGGTCACTCCTCGGCTAGCGGTGACGAGTTGGAGCGAGGGAACCGCAGCGGCCAATCTGGCGTATGACTGATCCGACGTTCGCCAACTTGCTGTATTCGGTCGATGAGCGCATCTGCTCCATCACCCTGAACCGCCCCGACAAGCTCAATGCTATGAGTAAGTCGTTACTCGACGAGCTTGAACTTGCCTTCAGCGCTGCGAAGGCAGACGACGAGGTCTCGGTGGTGCTGCTCAAGGGTGCTGGCCGATCGTTCTGCGCTGGGTATGACCTGGCTCCCGACGATTGGATCCTGACCCAATACGGCGCTGATTTCGAAGGCCCCGTAAATGCCGTAATCGACCGGGATGATGTCAGTGAGATCTTGGAGCGGTGGCTTCGTCTGTGGAAGTTCCCCAAGCCAATCATCGCCCAGGTCCAGGGCGTCTGCCTGTCGGGCGCTGGCGAGCTGCTTGGCGTGGCCGACCTTGTTGTGGCCGGAGAGGGATCCAAGTTTGGCCACCCGGCCGGGCGCGACCTGGGTATCCCCGTGACACTGTCGTTTTGGCCAATGCTCATCGGCATGCGCAAGACCAAGGAACTGCTGTTTACGTCCAAGCTCATTGGGGGAGCAGAGGCTGAACGAATCGGCCTCGTGAACCAGGTCGTCCCTGACGACGAGCTTGAGGACGCCGCATTGGCCATGGCCCGGGATGTGGCCCGTACTGCCGATGTCGGGTTGCGGATGTCGAAGCTCGCTACAAACCGCTGGTTCGAGAACATGGGACTCTTTGCATCGTGCGCCAGCACGGCAGACCTCGACACGTTCTTTCACCAGAGTTCGAGTTACGTCGACTTCTTCAGCGCCGTCCGCGAACGGGGCATGTCCGCTGCACTTACTGAGCGTTCCGAGAAGTACGGCTGATTGCTGGCGTTATCAACGGACTGCTGCCAGTAAGTTCGGGGCATGTCCCCAACTGAACCCAGCGGCCAGCAACAGCGGACCATCGACGCGTCGCTTAGTCAACCATTCCGTTTTGAACAAGGCGCTTCGTTACATGTCGGGATACTCGGCATGGTGGGGCGACCCTCGGGTCCTCACGACGAAGCGCCTTATGTCACCGGCACGAGTCACACCGGCCGCAGCCAGTGTGACCTTGACCTAAGTCAGCTGCAGGACTCGGAACAGGAGGCTCCCGCCCTTCGTTTGTGGTTTGATCCTGAACGCACCGCTCTCGATATCTCGGCCGCGTTCGAAGGAGCCCCGGCCGGAGCTTTGGACGGATCAGGAATCCCATCTGCAGTCGTCGACGGTCCGGTTTCGGCCGAACGAGGAGGCGATGCTGGCGACGGGGTTGTGACGCTACTCATGCAAATGTGTTCGGGCAAGGTCGCTGTGGACCCCGATGCGATGTTGCGGCTCATTGCTTCGGAACACCTTCAAGGTTTCGCCGAGCACGATATCGATGACAAACGGCCGGTTCGGGCGTTCAACGCACGAATGTCCATCGAACACTTCCTGCAGGAAGTTGGCCTCACGACGACCACCTTGGTCAATCAAATCGCGGTGCTTGGGTATGACCTACGCCGGGAACTCGGCCCTCAAGCGGTCGCCGCTCTCGATGAGTACCTAAGTCTGGCACCGGTGGAACTCGCGTGGTTCATCGACGAGTCCGATCGTGTGCACGCTGCCCAGGTCATCGTGACGTTGACTGACTTCATCACCCAGGTGTTCACGAGCGAGCCGGTCGTTGCCCAGATCGCGGCAGAGGAGCGCTCACCGATCGATGAGATTCAGGAGTTCGTTGAGAAGTCTGTTGAAGCAGGACGATTGGTCTATGTCCATGCCATCTGGCAGACCTTCGACTTTGATCCAGACATTGCACCTCAGTCGTGGCCCGACGCCATAGATCTGACTGCCGAGGTGGCCGATCAGTCTCGTCGGCTCCAGATCTCCGTGGAGCAGGAGTATGCGGCCCGAGCCGGCGCTGGCGCCGCTGCACCGGATGACACTGCAGGCAAGGTCACGTTCGACCCCGACATGATTGAGCAGATGCGGGCCAGCAGCGGAGGCATGTATTTTGCGCTGACCAAGGTAGACGGCGATGCGGTCGCAGCGCTCCATCACGGACAGACGTCTGTCCAGGCAATACGTCATCCAGACGAACCAAACAGCGCGTTGGCGAGTTATGTGAGCGATGTGGTCGACACCCCTGACGGTGCGCACTTTTGGGCCGATATCAGCGATATGGAAGAAGAGACCGATGTGCTGGAAGAGCTGTTGGATGCGGTGGTTAGTGCTGTCGCTTCGGTCGTGAACTCGGCCCACCTATCAGGTCGCCATTCGTAGCAAGCTACGGTGCGGCCATGGCGCAGTTCCGCTATCACGCAATCGACCTTCACGGCAATACACGCGATGGCGTGATTGATGCTGAGTCACTCCACGACGCGTCGGAGAAGCTGCGATCGGCCGAGATCAACGTATTGTCCATTGAACAACTCACGGTTGACACCCGGCGATACGAGCCTGATGGTCCTCGGCCACCGGAGACTCCCCGCGATGTGACACTTCGACTTCGCGATATGCCGGGCGGTTTGGTGCTGCTGCTAGTCGGAGGGATCTTCACCGGCGTTGCGATCCCCATCGTTCTGACGGGCATCACACTTTTTGTTGCAGGTCAGAGCGGAGGTGCATCCATGGCGCTCTTCCCACTGATCCATCTAACGATCGGCGTCGCGATGTTGTGGTACGTCGTTGGACGGCGCCGCCGATGGCATGACATCTATCGACATGGCACGGTCACAATGGCCGTTGTTGATGGTGTCGGTTACGACCGGTCGGTGCGGGTGAACGGACAAAACCCGTATGAACTGGCATGGTCATTCGAGGTCGACGGCCACAGATACAACGACAAGAAGTCATCATTCGATGACCGGGTGCTTACTTTTACTCCGGGCGACCGGCTGTGGGTTATCTATGACCCCGACGACCCCGAAGAGAGTGTCGAATGGCCGCCGCTGTCACGTTAATGTGATGACCCCGGGAGGACGGCGGTGGCCTCGATCTCGATTTTGGCTCGGTCTTCGAGCAGGTCAGCGACCACCAGCAGACTCATCGCTGGGAAGTTGTTCCCGAGTACCGAGCGGTAGGCCTGGCCGACCTGGCGCTGACTCGCTGCATATTCGGCCTTGTCGGTCACGAACCATGTCAGCCGAGTCAGGTGTTCAGGACCGCCACCAGCGGCAACCAGGATGGCCTTGATGTTCTCAAGGGTCTGCGTCATCTGCTCGATGAAGTCATCGGTTTCGAAGACCTGATCGGCATTCCAACCGATCTGGCCACCGAGGAACAACATGCGACCAGTGGCGACTACGCCGTTGGCATATCCCTTGGCCGGTGCC
>DNHM01000414.1:4056-4337 GCA_003485885.1 Acidimicrobiaceae bacterium | reverse complement strand
TCTTTCCCTGCAACAGGCTCGATCACTCGTTCCGCCGCCGCCGATACTCAATCGAAAATGTTTCACGTGAAACACAGTGGTCCGGTTCGATAGCGCCACCTCACCTACCCCGACGCTGAGGGGGTGGATCAATTCGAATGTTTCACGTGAAACAGCCGTGGTGATCGGCTGTGATACCGCATACGCGCTAGCTCCGAAACCAGCCACGCCGTGGCCGAGGGGGGAGTCGTGGAGCCTTGGGAGGTGCCATAGCTATCTTCTCAAACACTGCGAATCGGGTG
>DNHM01000414.1:0-4047 GCA_003485885.1 Acidimicrobiaceae bacterium | reverse complement strand
CAGGCTCTGCACGCCCGACGAATCCCACCGGGTTTCTTCGCCCGCGTCCACTGGCGGTTCACTCACGATGAATACGCCACCTACTCGTACCAGGCCGGCGGCACACTCAGCTGTAAGGCTCGACGGGCCGAAGGCTCGGGCCACTACCACATCGAAGCTTTCCCGATACACGTCATCGTGACCAAGGTATTGCGCCTCAATACCTTGCACGTCAACTCGATGTTGGAGACCAAGTCGAAGGATGGTGCGTTCGACCTCGTCAGCACGAGCAGTGCGCATATCTACGAGTGTCCACTGTGTATCGGGCCATAACGCCGCCAATACCACGCCCGGCAATCCCCCACCGGTACCTAGGTCGCAACATCGTAGGATTGTTCTGCGTTCAGCAATCTCCGTCAAAACAGAAGAAAAGCTGGCGCAATGCGCCAGCTGTTCCTCTAGATCGCCGCCGATGGTGCCCAGGCGGTGGGGGCGCTCCAGCGCGGCCAGAAGGTCGCGCTGGAAGTCAGGATTCATTCTTCTTCGTCGCTCGCATCGGTCGCAAGAATGACGATGTAACGGCGAGGATCGCGTCCTTCAGATACCGTTTCTACCCCAGCAACTTCAGCCACGGCATCATGGATCAGCTTGCGATCCGCAGCTCCCATTGGCTCCATAGCCTTGCTTTCGCCGGACTCTGCCACAGACTGGGCGAGATCAGTTGCAAACTTCGCAAGCGCTGCTCGGCGGCGAGCACGGTACTCATCGACATCTACTTGAATGCGGTGATACCGGCGGCCGGCAGCTGCACGATGCATTGCAGTCCGAGCAAGCTCTTCGAGCGATTGCAACGTTGAGGCCTTGTTCCCTACGAGGCGACCAAGGTTCTCGCCCGTGACCTGTGCTTGAAGCGTGGTGCCTTCCTCGACCAACTCGACCTTGGCCGATGGATCGAAGGCAATCGCAACACCGGTAACAAACCCTTGGAGAGTCTCGCGTTGTTCCTCGACCGGCATCTCGACACGATCTTCGTTGTTGCGGTTGCCACGGTCGCCGCGATCGTTACGGTCATTGCGCTGACGGTTGCCACCACGATTACGGCTACGACCACCACCATCACGACCACCACTCGGACGGGATTCGGAGCTAGCCGGTGCGGCTACATCTTTTTTACCGGCATCGTCTCGCTTGGCTCCATCACGCTTACCGCTGTCGCGGTTGCCGCCATCACGCTTGCCACCGTCGCGGGTGCCACCATCACGATTGCGGTTCCGGCCGCCACCGTCACGGTTGCCGCCATCACGGCCGCCGCCATCACGCTTGCCACCGTCGCGGTTACTGCCCTTGCCGTTCGAACCTCGACCGCCACCGCCACCGCCACGGTTCCGATTTCGATCGCCGCCTCGCGACGAACGACGCTCTTCCTTTGCAGGAGGCGCCTTCGGCTTAATGCGAGCTCGCACCCGGGCCTCAGACTTGGTACGACCGAATAGGCCGGTCTTACCCTCTTCAATTACTTGAATCTCGGCGTCGGCAGAGTCGACACCCAACAAGTCGAGGGCCCGAGTCTGTGCTTCTTCGACCGAACGAGCGGTCGTAACAATCCAATCCATGGACTTCGCTTTCTATTTCTTCCCGCGTCGTTCAGAGCTGGAATCGCTCTTGGGAGTTACCCGACGTGAGACCGGTTTTTCCGGTGTTTCATTCATTTGTGGAGCAGAACGTTTTGCACGTCCCCACCCCGAGACTTTTTCAGCTGGTTCTTTTGAACCCTTGCTGGTGCTTGGTTTCTTGCTGCTTGTAGCCGCTTCTATCGATGCCCGGGGTGGACGAGCACGATTCTTGGTGCTCTTCGCGCTGACATCGGTCGTAGGGCGACGAGATCCATGACGTGCACTCGGTGCTGCGTCTGCCTTGGTCTTTGATCCCCCGCCACCAAACAGGGCTGCAAGGGGATTCTCTGGCTCATCGTCATCGTCGTCGTCATCGTTGTCGAACTCGATTGGCTTGTTCAGCTCTTCGTTTTCGTAAACGCTTCGAGTGATGTAGGCCTGCTGGGCGATGCGCAAGATGGCCGACACGATGAAGTACAGCACCAAACCAGCGGGCATGGTGAACGAGAAAATCGGCAACATCCACGGGATGATCCGCATGATCATCTGCTGCTGAGCGCTGACCTCGCCGGTCATCCGACCTTGAATCTGACGTTGCTGGTACCAACCTAGGACCGCAACCAGAACAACCATGACCAAATAGGGGAGTGCTGAGCCAATACCATCTTGCAGTACTTCCCACGGGGACCGGCTCAGATCGAGGCCGATCCAGTCCATTTTGTTGGTCTGCACAAGGTCGAGATACATCTCAGCCTCATCACCTGCTTCACGGTGCAAGTATTCAGGGTTGAAGTTTCGCGACACCGTGTCAGTAAAGAGGTCAACGTTGATCGCTTCGCCAGGCCCCGCCGCACTCTCGCCAGTAACGCGTCGGGCGAAAGAACCACCGCTGGCGAATCCAACATCTGAGGACCGACGGGTGATGCCCCGGAGCACACGGAACATGACGATGAAGACAGGAGACTGGATAAGAATTGGCAGGCAACCACTCAACGGGCTGACGTTGTGCTCTTGATAGAGCGCCATCATCTCCTTATTCAGCTGCTCACGATCATTCTTATGCTTCTTCTGCAACCGCTTAACTTGGGGCTGCAATCGACGCATCGACACCATTGATTTGGTGCTGCGATAGGTTAGCGGCGACAAAATGATCAGGACCAGCGTGGTCAGCGCAATGATGGCGAACCCATAACTCGGGACTAACGAGTAAAACCACTCGAGTAGGCCGGCTAGTAGGTTAAATATCGGATCAAGCATTACAACAGCGTTCCTTACACATGCGTACTCTGCACATTGGGCAGGGGCACATTGGGCGAGACCGACGACGTCACCGGCGGCACGGGGTCATAACCGCGACCTCCAAGCGGATGGCAGCGCAACACTCGTCGCGTACCGAGATACAAACCTCTTAAGGCACCGTGGGTTTCGACAGCCTCCACGGTGTAGGCACTACATGTTGGATCAAACCGGCAAGCATCGGGCCGCAGGCCTCGGTACTGTCGGTACCAACTCAAAACGGACAGCACGATTTTCTTCATGTGACCGTTGTTCATACGACACATCCAGGTGCGAGTGTCACGATTGGATCACCGGGGGCGCGCGTTCGATGCAGCGGCAAGTGTGCTTCGCAAGTCATCATGTAGCTCGTCATGTGATATCCGTGCAGCTCGATCATTCTTGACACCAATGAGATAGATCCCTGGTGCAAGTTTGGATGCTTCGGCGACAACCATTGGTCGGAGTCGTCTGCGAATACGGTTCCGAACCACGGCATTACCAACCTTCTTCCCGATTGCATACCCAATTTGGGGTAGCTCAACGGGTTGATGTTGGAGTTGTTGCCCGGATTGCCGAACCGGTTCAGCGTCCTCATCAGCAAACTCTGGTGGAAACGGTGCATATCGCACCCAACACCAGCGTCCCTGGCGCCGTCGTCCTTGTGTTGAAAGCACAGCGAACGAAGCACGAGACCGAAGCGGTTCGATCAGGCTGATAGCTTGGTGCGTCCTCGACGGCGACGGTTGGCAAGCACGCGGCGGCCGGCCTTGGTCGACATGCGTTGGCGAAAGCCGTGACGCTTTGAGCGACGGCGCACGTTTGGCTGGAAAGTTCTCTTCACGATTCGTCCCGATCGTTTAGTGGTGTGTGTCCTAGCAACACGATGTGCTCGCCTCGAACACACCAAAGAAGCAATAGCTGAATCACGACAAAAGCGGATTGCGGCAAACGAAGATTCCGCTCTGGCTGATTCAGATCTTTACGGTAGGCCCTTTCAGCAACAGCAACAACACATCTGTGTATAAGTCGCGTAGCGCCTTGCACGCGCAGCCATTGATGATGATAGGTTCCCAAAGCTGATTGGGCGGAGAACCCATTCAGTATGGGGTACAGCTTCACTGGTTTTTACTAGCGAAATACCACTTCACAGGGACCGACGGCCGAGCTGCACCGGAGT
>DNHM01000137.1:471-2665 GCA_003485885.1 Acidimicrobiaceae bacterium | reverse complement strand
TCGCGATTCCAGGGGCGACATCACATGGTCAGTCTCTCACGAACTACGGGAACAAGCCGCGCCTACTGACCTCCGATGTGCGAGGGTTCTGGCATGAGCGGTACCACTCCCCCGACGTCGCCGGACTCCGAACCTTGGCAGTGTCGACATATTCGGTTGTCGAATCCTGCGGGGCCCGGAGCCCCAGACGTGCCCCGTTTGTTGCGGGCGGTCGCCGACCTGCTCGAACGGATCGGCGATGATATCGAGGTCCTGGATCTCGGCTTTCGCGAAGACAACCATCGGGATGGTCCGTGGACTGCGATGAATGTCTACTACCGCCGGGGAGCCCCCCGACGTCCCCGTCCCGAGTTTGGCGACTGAATCCGTTCGTGTTGGCCGGCTTCAGTCGCGGGTCAGGACGATCTTGCCGATATGGCCACCGGTATCGAGTCGGGCGTGAGCGGCTTCGGCTTCGGCTAGTGGAAACGTGCTGTCGAGCACGGGCCGGACTGCACCGCTAGTCACTGCTTCCCAGAACTGTGAGGTGACGTCGTCGCGGATGGCCCGTTTCTGATCGTTCGGACGGGCTCGCAACGTGGTTGCGGTGAGCACTAGCCGCTTCATCAAGACCGGGCCGAAATTCACGGTTGCTTCGAAGCTGTCCTGATACGCGATGTTGCAGATCCGTCCGTTGAGGTTGGCAGCGTCGATGTTGCGTTGGATGTAGCTGCCGCCGACTATGTCAAGAATGACGTCGGCGCCGCCGGCACCTTGTACAACCTCGACGAAGTCCTGGGTGCGGTAGTTGATCGCGTGGTCGGCGCCCAGGTCGGCACACACGCTGGCCTTTTCGTCGCTACCAGCGGTTGTCAGGATCGTGCCCGCTCCTGCCTGTCGCGCCATCTGGATTGCCATCACTCCAATACCGCTCGTGCCACCGTGGATCAGAACTGTCTCGCCTGGCTGAAGTGCGCTTCGCATAAAGACATTCGCCCACACTGTCATCATGGCTTCGGGCAGGCAGGCTGCATGGGCGAAGTCCATGCCACCGGGGACAGCAAAAACAGAGCCTGCATCAGCGACCGCGAGTTCCGCATAACCGCCACCGCCAAGAAGCGCACATACCCGATCGCCCACGGACCATTCGGTAACCGCAGATCCAATGGCGCTCACGATGCCCGCAACTTCGAGGCCCAAGATCTCGGAGGCTCCTGGAGGTGGCGGGTACAGACCTGCACGTTGCATGAGATCCGCGCGATTGAGACCAGCAGCCTTGACATCGATGAGCACGTCGTTGTCGCCGACGGTGGGGTCAGGCATCTGGCCTAAAACCAGCGGTGAGTCTGCATTGACGAGTATGACCTGCATGATTTCCTCGGGTTGTTGCTCACTGGGCGTCGCTCACGAACGAGTCGACACGGGCATGCTCCTCGACGAACGGCGCCGTTGAAGCTGGGGATGTCGAGCTTATGTCCCGTGGTCTCCCAAGACCTCACTAACCCGCCGCCCAGTCTGGGCCGACTGCTCAGGTCTTTGGGATTTTGCCCTGGAGAAAGGAGCCCTCGGGATCGATATGAAACCGACCTCGGAGTGCCTCGCGACCAATGAGCATGCGATAGCCCATACGATCCCGCTCGGTGAGGCTGACCTCGGCCTCAAAGCTCTTCTGGCCGATAACCAACGCAGTGCGGATCACCGGACGATATTCACCCTCGCCGGTTGAAGAACGTACGAAACGAAAGGCAACGACCGGGTGACCAGAAACCCGTTCCTGTCCGTCTGACTGATCGGTTGTGGGCAGCGTGAATGACACGAA
The DNA here is from genome assembly GCA_003485885.1 of Acidimicrobiaceae bacterium. GTDB lineage: Bacteria > Actinomycetota > Acidimicrobiia > Acidimicrobiales > UBA10347 > UBA10347. The sequence continues at coordinate 867 of DNHM01000137.1, read as the reverse complement.
AGCTTCGCCATCGGCACGATGAGCAATCGTAATTCCAGAGGCATGGATTGCTGAGGTGGTGGCACCGGTGTCGATCTTCGCTCGTACCAGTGTGGGTGTCAACAGTGGCAGATGCGCGACTTCGCGCCATCCGACCACAGCCATAGTTGGCTCGGCGACAGGAACAAGTTGGTTGGCTGCTTCACGCATAACGGACGAAAGAATACCCGAACACAGAAACGTGATGACGTACCGCACTGTGTCATGTGTCGCTCGCTGGTTATGGCCGTCCAGCTACTGGATTTAGTCGGTCAGCCAATGATCCTCGTCGATAGCACCGCTCGCCAGGCGGGGGTCGATCGATTCCACCAGCTTGACGGCTTTGTCCGCCCGAGTTCGGGCGTCGAGGTACTTACG
>DNHM01000137.1:0-386 GCA_003485885.1 Acidimicrobiaceae bacterium | reverse complement strand
AGCGTTCCGGCATTCTCGCTGAGCTCGTTCGCACGTGTCAGTAGCTCGTCGGAGCGGTCGCGAGCTGCCGCCAAGGCTGCAGAGGTGCTGTCGTCAGGTTGCACATCGAGTTCAACAGGAACTGCCGCGGTGGCAAAAACTGCAAGCGGTAGGTCTCGGCAAATGACGCCTAGTGTTTCGCCGCCGGGGCCGAACACGCCGTTCTGGCGGATGCGCATCGGCGCGAATACGAGGTCGGCGTCACGCACTGTCACGGCAAAGTCCGACGCGGGAGCGACTCCGGCAACGTGTGCCGTAATCCGTGCAGTGTCGAGCAGTTCGTTCACTGCGTGGACCTCGTTGGCTGCATCGGACTCGGCGACGATCCAGACGGTGATGCTCGCGTT
>DNHM01000145.1 GCA_003485885.1 Acidimicrobiaceae bacterium | reverse complement strand
CTGAAACCTGGCTGCCAACCGCGGGGAGGACCGACGACGAGACCGCCTCGGTACAACGCTCGCAACCAGATAGATGGTTCCACCACTATCGGAAACTGGCTGCCCTCCGTCGGAACACACCCATGCTCCACGGCTCGAGTTGGGAATGGCTCACGGTGAGCAACGACGCAGTCGCGTTCCGGCGTGGACCGCTTTGTGTGGTGGTCAATATGGGTGCGACCGACCTGGTTGTGTCGCTCTCTGGCACGGTGCTGTTCGACACCCACAACACCGTCGACTCACCCACGACCCGGTTCACACTCGCACCAGCCCAAGCTGTCATCCTTGCTTCGGACTCTGTCGAGAGCTGATCACCACCAGCTAGATAGCCGCCAGATACGACACCACCTTCACCACGGCGAAGAATGCGGCAACCAGCTCAGCTTCTATGCGAGCACACCACGAGACCATCGCTAAACATGACGGTGCCTGGCACCGTCATGTTTAAGGATCAGGCGTGCGTTAGTGGTAACCGATGGCTGGCGGCGATGATTGAGGAATGACGTCTGCATTGTCAATTACATCTCCGCTGCAAGGAACCATCTGGCAACTTAAGGTTGCTGCTGGAGACGAAGTCCGTCAGGGTCAGGAACTCATCATCATCGAGTCGATGAAGATGGAACACCCGATCAAGGCACCTGAGTCCGGCGTGATCAGCATGGTGCTGATCGACGAAGCCGCCACTGTGGTCAAGGGCGAGAAACTCATCGAGCTCGTTCCCCAAGAAATCAGCGAAGCCGTGGTTGTCGACGAAGGCAAGGTAGATGCAAACCAGGAACGAGCTGACCTGGCCGAGGTCCGCGACCGCCATGCCAAGGGGTACGACGAAAGCCGTCCTGAACGAGTTGCGAAACGGCGTGCCCGCAATCAACGCACCGCCCGAGAGAACATTGCCGACCTGGTAGACGAAGACAGCTTCGTCGAATACGGGCCGCTGGTCATTGCCCCCCAGCGTCGTCGCCGTGAGCTGCAGGATCTGATCGACAACACCCCGGCCGACGGCATGGTCAGCGGCGTGGCCACCGTAAATGGCGACCTCTTCGAACCAGAGGTCGCCCAGACCGTGGTCATCTCGTATGACTACATGGTCCTCGCTGGCACCCAGGGTGGCCAGAACCACCGTAAGAAGGACCGTATGTTTGAGCTGGCAGAACGCCAGCAATTGCCTGTTGTCTTCTTCACCGAAGGTGGTGGCGGACGTCCTGGCGACACCGACGGCGTGGGCTTTGCTGGGCTCGACTGCCTGGCATTCGCGTACTGGGGAAAGCTCTCAGGACTCGTACCCATGATCGGCATCAACTCCGGGTATTGCTTCGCTGGTAATGCCGCCATCCTGGCTTGCTGCGACGTGATCATCGCAACCGAGGACTCTTACATCGGTATGGCTGGTCCCGCGATGATCGAAGGCGGCGGACTGGGCACCTATCACCCGACCGAAATCGGTCCGATCGAAGTACAGGAAAGCAACGGCGTTGTCGACATTCGGGTTGCCGATGAGGCCGAAGGTGTGGCTGTCGCCAAGAAGTACCTGAGCTACTTCCAAGGACCGCTCGATGACTGGCAGGTTCCTGACCAGGATGCACTTCGCCATGTGATCCCCGAGAACCGCAAGCAGATCTATGACATGCGCGATGTCATCGATGGGCTCTTCGATGTCGACTCCGTTTTGGAGCTTCGTCCGAAGTGGGCTGATGGCATGATCACTGCGCTGGCCAGGATGGACGGTCGCCCGGTTGGTGTCATTGCAAACAACCCTCATCATCTCGGTGGCGCAATTGATGCCGCCGCTGCTGACAAGTCGGCCAGGTTCATGCAGTTGTGCGAGGCCCACGGCCTGCCGATCGTGTTCTTGTGTGACACCCCAGGGTTCATGGTCGGGCCCGAGAGCGAGGCAGAGGGCATGGTCCGTCGTGCCGGCCGACTGTTTGTCGTCGGTGCAAGCCTAAGCGTGCCGTTTATGACGATCATCACTCGCAAGGGATACGGCCTGGGCGCTCAGGCCATGGCTGGCGGCGGTTTCAAACAGCCGATCTTTACGGTCGCATGGCCGACCGGCGAAGTCGGGGGCATGGGTCTCGAAGGTGCCGTCTCGCTCGGGTACCGCAAGGAGCTCGAGGCAGTCGAAGATCTGGCTGAACGCGAGGTTCTGTACGAGAAGATGGTCGACAAGATGTACGAACACGGCAAGGCCGTATCGGCGGCCTCCTACTTCGAGTTCGACGATGTGATCGATCCTGCCGATAGTCGGAAGTGGATCATGACCGCGCTGCGATCCGCCCCATCACCGGAGAACACCCCTCGCCGCCATCGACCCATCGACACGGTTTAAGAAACACGGTCTAAGAAACACGGTCTGAATGGCTTGCTACAGCAGCCCACGAATACGCCGGATCCAGGCCATGTCGCCGTTGTCTCCGGCGGCAAAGAACTGATCGAGACGAGCATCGAGTTCGGGTGCGGGGACGGGACCCGCGCCGACCACTCGCATGGTCGCGGCTCGGTCCTCGTGATCGTCGTGGAACCATGAGCCGTCAATGCTTCGGCCTCGCAAGGTTGTTCGGTCAACGGTTGTTGGCGATCCCCATCGGTGTGAACGCCAACCCCATCCGTCGACCTCGATCGTCTGCTCGTCGAGAAGAAGTTCGCCATGCACAATGCACGGCACTTCGAAGGAGTGTGTCGCTGACCCGGCAATGACAGCTCCATCTGTCTCCCATTCGAGCTCACAACCCAAAGCGGTACGGAACCCATAGGCACCGGCGAATACATCTTCTGGGTCGTCAAGGGCGACAGAGAATGCTTCGATGTCCACGGTCATGTGATCGAGCGGCGTTTGCACCCCAATGTCGGTCCACAGCCCTGAAGCTCGGACCTCTA
>DNHM01000141.1 GCA_003485885.1 Acidimicrobiaceae bacterium | reverse complement strand
CTCACTCGTAAGCTCGAACTGTTCGAACCGATTCGGCGTATGGCTGGCGAACGGGTCACGAAGAAAGATGACTTCGGTTATTCGCTTTTCCTTGTGATCGCAGGTCGTCTGAGTGTCGACGCCGGCGATGGCGTGATCGCAGAGGTCGGAGCGGGTGACTTCTTTGGCGAGGTTTCGCTGGTGACCGGCGAGAAACGAAATGCCACGGTCACAGCGCTTGAGACATGTGACCTCGCAAAGATCATGATGTGGGACTTCGACGAACTGCTCACTGAACACCCGGTTCTCGCAGCCCGTATTAAGGCAATCGTCGACGAGCGCACTGCCAGCTAGAGCACCCGATTCCCAACTGGGCGAGCGCACATCTTTTGGGCGTGAAACCGGTCCGTTCTGCACTACCTAGGCAGCCACAACGAACCGTGTGGGCACGAGCCGCGGGGTCGGGGGCGCCGCAGACCTCGTTGTCGACACTCGTCGAGGGCCTGTTGACGGAGAGTCGAGTGAGAAGTTTCAGGTTGATTGACCGCACAACTAGCCCGTATTACATGGCGCGGCCGTGTCATTTGCGACACAATGGTGGCTGCACGCACGGATCAAGATCACACACAAAGGAGGACAGTCATGTCTGTATTGTTATTGAACGCCTCCTATGAACCGTTGACTGTTGTCTCGTGGAAGCGTGCCATGACGCTGGTTATCAGTGGTCGGGCCGAGATGGTTGAACAGGCCGGTGACCGGATTATTCGATCGGCAGGTGGCGCAGAGTTCCCGCTTCCACACGTGGTCCGGCTTATGACGATGGTTACCTTCGCCGGTATGCGGGCGCACCGCTCACCCCGCTTTTCCAAGGCGGCGTTGAGTGCGCGTGATGATCGTCGCTGCCAGGTCATCACGTGCGACGAACGTGGCTCCACCGTCGACCACCTTGTGCCCCGCTCGCGTGGCGGTGACACGTCGTGGGAAAACTGCGTGCTGATGTGTCCTGCGCACAATTCGCGAAAGGGAGACAAGCTCCTTCACGAGTTGGGCTGGAAGCTCAAGCGAAGTCCAAAGACTCCAGTTGGGGCCATCGTGCTCACGCCAGCCCGCAGCTCCGAATGGAGTCGTTGGGTCGCACCTGCTGTCAGCTAACCCGGTCGCAACGACCGGTTGACATCTTCGTCACGGGAATTCCTGTCCGAAAAGTTACCTCCCCAGGGGAAGTAACTTTTCGTCGCGACAGTTATGCGGTCGCAAACTGGGAAGCAAAGTAGCGTCGGGGCGTGTCGAGTTCGTCTAGCCAGGTTGCGGCGCCGACGCGACTGAGTCGGGTCGACTTTGCAACCATGGCGATCACATTCTTTTCGCTGGGTGTCACGCTGCAAGTGCTGCTTATAGACAACGGCACCTCGAGCACCCGGGCGCTGGTTGCATCGGTCGTGATCTTCTCGGCGACATCACAGTTCGCCTATCTCGCAGTGCGCGACGGAGGAGGAGGCGACTGGGCAGCTATCGCTGCCGGGTGGGTCGTCGCTACTCGGTTCGGGATTCTGGCCGTCAGCCTGAGCAGCCGGCTACCTCAAGGCTTCTGGCGTCGCGCCGCCGCGTCGATCAACGCGTTCGATCCCAACGTGGCGGTTGCGGTGCAGCAGACCACCCCATGGGAAGTCGAGCGTGAGTTCTGGCGCACCACAGCAGGCATGATGCTCGGCTGGTTCAGTGGGCTTGCGGTCGGCACCCTGCTTGGCAATGTCCTAGGTGATACCCAGCGGCTGGGTCTTGATGCGATTTTCCCGGCAGCATTGTTGGCGATCATCGGCAACCTGCTCCGCCGCCGAGACGGCTTCATCGCTGGCATCGCCGGAGCAGCGATCTGTCTGGTGCTTCTGCCAATCGTGCCAGCGGGCCTTCCAATCATCGTGAGCGTGTTCGGCGTGGCGATTTCGCTGATCATGGTGCGAGTGCCGGGCGAGCCCCGCACACGGCGATCCGAATCGGCGTCAGATGGTGAGCAATCATGACGACCCTTTCCATCGTGATGCTGACGATCGCCGCGTGGGGCCAACGTTTGGTCGGCGCATTTCTTATCGGTCCATGGCTTGAGAAGCGGCCGATTCTGGCTCGTGCCGCCGGACTGATTCCCGCAGCGGTGGTCATGGCGGTCATTGTGCAGCTCACGGTTGCTCGGGGCAGCAGCTTGGTGGTCGACGAACGTCTTGCCGGCATGAGCGTGGCAGCCGTTCTGGTCTGGCGTCGAGCCCCATTTATTGTGGTGGTCTTGGCCGCAGCAGTCGTTACCGCGAGCTTTCGAGCGCTGGTGGGCTAACTCATCTGGACGACGGTTGCCACCCTGCGGTGGTGTTGGTCGTCCGGTTGATGAATGCGCTAGAGCGGACGTTGGGCAGCGAGCCGCCCGATCGGTAATGATCAGACGATGAGCAACCCTGCGAACACCCGCGTCGTCGTAGCCATGATGGAGCACGAGACAAATACCTTTTCACCAGTACCCACGCCACTCGCACGATTCGGCCGCGGCGGTTTCGGCGTGCCTGAAGGTCCAGAGGTCTATACCCGGTTCAAGGGGACAGGCACCGGCATTGGTGGCTTGCTTGATACCGCCGACGACGCTGGCTGGGACATCGTCACGCCGATCGCTGGCAATGCTGCACCAAGCGGCAAGGTGCACGCCGACGCGTACAACTACATGAGTGATGCCATCTGTTCTGCGGTCGAGGCTGGCTGCGATGCCGTGATGCTCGACCTCCACGGCGCAATGGTGACCGAAACCACGACTGATGGTGAAGGAACACTGCTTGCCCGCATCCGGTCGATCGCGCCTGATATCCCCATCGGTATCAGTCTCGACTTGCACGCCAACATGACCGGTGCCATCGTGGACAACTGCACGGTGCTTGTTGGTTACAAGACCTACCCACACCTAGACATGTACGAAGCGGGTGCACACGCCGGACAGTTATTGGTGCGCACGTTGGCGGGTGAGATCAACCCGGTGATGGTGTGGGGTAGCCGTCCGATCCTGGCGCAAACATTGCGCATGGGGCATGAAGACGAACCAATGGGACCCCTGCTGGAAATGGCCCGCCTCCAGGAATCTCGCGGCCTGCTCGCGTCGTCAGTATTCGGCGGTTTCCCGTTGGCAGACATCTGGCATGCGGGACTCTCGGTCGTAACGATCGCCGACGCAAACCAGCCCGCAGCAGAGGAAGCCTGCGACTTGATCCTGGACGCCGCCTGGGCAGAACGTGCTGAGTTCATGTTCGAAGCCCAACCGCTGTCCGAAACGATTGCTGAAGCAAAGGCGATGACCAACGGGCCCATTGTCTTGCTCGATCATGCCGACAACGCAGCATCGGGTGGCACCCAAGACACAGTCGCTGTGCTCGCCGAGGTCCTCGAGCAAGAACTCGAAGATGTCGCAATGTTTGCCATCTGTGATCCGGAAGCAGTGCGAGAAATGACGGTGACCGGGGTGGGTAATGAGATTACTCTGTCACTCGGCGGCAAGACCGATATGCCAGCGATTGGACGCGTCGGCGAACCGCTCACGGTTACCGGCAATGTACGCGCGCTGACCGATGGACAGTTTCCTGTGACTGTTCCCATGGGACGCGGCACACAAACCGACATGGGTGCAACCGGAGTGCTTGAAGTCGGCTCTGTAAAGATCGTCGTGATCTCTCGCAATGTTGAACCGTGGGATCCTGGCTGTTTTCGAAGTGTCGGTGTTGAACCGACCCACATGCGCTACTTGATCCTGAAGTCACGTATCCATTACAGGGCCGGCTTCCATGACATCTCGACCCGAGACATCGCGTGCAATGGCGTGGGGGTTACCAGCTCTGACAACAGCCTGTTTACGTTCGAAAACGTCCGCCGCCCGATCTACCCGCTCGATGAGAACGTGACCGCAACACCGGAGTATGGTCCTGCCCCGACTAGGTAGGAGTCGCTAGGAAAACGCCGAAGGGCGGGCGCCGAAGCCCCCGCCCTTCAAGCGAATCGATAAGAGCTGAAGCTCAGATCGTGTGTTGCATGTCAGCCTGCGGAGCGAGCTGCACTCAACCATGCGTCAACAAGGTCGCCGTTATCTGCGATCCAGCCAGCAGCGATCGCCTCGACATCGGCCTGAGCGCCGTCGGAGTTGCTGAGGGCAACACCGGCGATAGCGAGGTCAATCAGGGGCGGTTTGAAGTCGTTGAACAGTTGTCGAGCGGCAGGATTGTCGCTCAACCAGTCCTTGTTAGCGGTGATCTCGATGTCGGCGGCAAGCCAGCCGAGCTGACAACCGTCAGGACCCTGCAAGCAGGTGTCGGCGCTAAGACCGGTGTAGCCGATTTCACCCTCGCGTTGCTGGGCGTACTCTGCGCCGCCCTCTTTACCGAGTGGGTTCGAGTCATCGAGCACTGAGCTGTTGTTGACAGAGATCCACATGGTGGTTTCGCCAGGAATTGCCTGTGCCAGGTAGGCGGTAGGCGTCCAGGTGTAGATGAAAGCAGGCTCGCCGGATTCGGCCTTGTCGAGGAACTCCGCGAACATTGCGTCGTAGCCAGCTTGGGTCTGCTCAAGATTGCTCCAACCAGCAAACTCGATCTGTGACGCCATGATGTCGTCGCAGGTCCAGTCTTCAGGGCAGCCGTAGAACTCGCCCTTGCCATTGCCGTCGGTGTCGAATTGGCTGTAGAGCGCTTCGTCTTCGTTGATCTGATCGATCGTGGTCACACCATTTTCTTCAGCCCAAGACTTGGTGATGAGCATGCCCTGAAGGCCGCCACCAGGCATGAGTGAACCTTCGAGGCGTTCAAGGTGGTCGCCAACGGTGGTGCCGTCGGTGCGCTCGCCTTCCCACCATGACAGGTGTCCTGGGTACCAGCTATTGGCCCAGAAATCCATGTCGCCTTCAGCCATGGTCTGGTAGCCGAGATCGGGGGCGAATTCAAGGTCGTCTGGACTTGAGACTTCGTAGCCGAGGTCTTCCATCAGATCGTGAAGAATTTGAGCTTGGACATAACCAGATGACCAGTTAGCCCGACCCATGTTTGCGCTTTTGCCTTCTCCAGGCAGCGCATTGTCATCTGCGACATCCTCCGCCGCCTCAGCGGCGTCTGCGGTGTCTGCGACAGTGTCGACTGCGTCGTCCGAACCGCATGCCGAAGCAAAGATTGCGAAAACAGCCAAAAACGCGAACAATAAGTTCGCTTTCCGTTTATTCATGAAGTTACCCCTCCTGTGGGTGTGGCGATCGACGGATCAATCGCTGTTTATAAGCTATCGCAGAAGGGTCTTAATGCGCAGTCGGGTGGAGTATTTGTGTGGTATCGGCCACATGTGAGGTGCTCACAGGTCTCGGACATATTCTGGTCAGACCGCTCCGCCGCCCCGGACAAGGGCCTCGGATAGCTGTGGTTCAGGTGATGGATCCAGCGATTCCTCGACCATTTGGACCCCAGCGCTTGTCATGTCTGCGTAGACCTTTCGCCGTCGGAACTCGTTGACAACACCTCGTCCCGCTGCGAAGAGGATGACGCCACCGACCAGAGCGAAGAACGAACCAGCACCGGTGATGGCTTTGGGTTCGCCACTTCGGGTGAACGAGAAGATCCATGACGCCGGAATGACGATGTTTGCGAGGCCCAATCCGGCGGTAATGGTTGCTCCTTTCCACCTTGCTTGTTCACCAGCACCGAAGAGCCCGGCGCCGAATAAGGAGGAAATCGCACCGAGCACACCGAGTGCGATCATGGGATAACCGAGTCCTGGACCGTCGCTATCGAGGCCCGTTCGCATGGGCGCGTCCTGGCTCTGAGCGAGGTTGATCATGTTCGTGATCGTCTGGCCATTCTGTATCTGCTTGCCCATGTCGCCTTCAGCTTCTGCTTCGAGTCGCTCGATTTCGGCTTGCATATCGGGTGTGATGAGCGAATCGAGTCGCTCGTCGAACATCCATGCCGAATAGCTGCCAACGAAGATCAGGGCAACGGCTAAGAAGCCACCAGCAATCATGGACCACGATACGTTGAGCCGGATCGGTCGTCGGGGGCCGTACGGGGCCGAGGTCAATGCCAGGATCGCCCCACCGGCGGCAAGCGCAGTAGCGGCAATCGCAACCATGGCGCCTATGCCATGGCTGTAGCTCTCGACGAACTCGGAGGATCGTAGAGTGAAATAGCCGAGCGCGGCTCCGAAGGCGCCGATGGCGGCAATCACCGCGCCGTCAGCACCAGCGCGAGGCGTAGCCCGTACCCAGGTGTCCAACCCGATGGCGATAAACGCCGCCGCAAAAAGTAGTAGGCCAAGGGTGGGCAGTGGGCCGCTTCCGGCGCCGAATAGATTCAGGAGCCACACCAAGAAGGCACCAGCGCCGAGCACTGCAAAGGCCACACCTTGGAACCGGTTGAGCATCCGAGATGGAGTATCGCCCAATCGCACGAGCGGCCGAAGTGCAGCAGCGAACGCGATAGCGCTCAACAGCAACATGAACACTGCGAACATCGATCCACCTGAGGCTTCGATTCCCGTCGCGCTCTGACCGATCAGTTCGGTCTCATCAGAGCGTCGTCCCCAACTGGAGATAAGTCCGGAGTCCTTGCCCCAGGGGAGCAGGACCGAGATCATCGCTACCACCGAGGCGGCTCCGGCGATAAGCAGGCCGAGTCGCTCGCGCGAGCTGACGGGAGCTGGTGCTTCGGCTTCTTGAGCCGCTGCTGCAGCGTCGACGATGGCAGCGGCGTCGTTGGTAACATTTCGCTCGCCCTGCGCCGCCAACAGACCTTCGGGATCCTTGCGGTATTGCCATGCTTCGCGGATTCGGCCGAGCAGGTTCAGCCCATCGTTACCCTCTCGCTGGCTGATGCGGTCGAGAACGACAGCGACCAGAAAGAATGCGAGGCCGCCCGACGCCGCCAATGCGAGATTCTGACTACTGATCGCTCGCAAGAGAAGTTTCCCGAGCCCACCCGCTCCCATGAGAGCAGCGATGGCCAACATCGAGATGGCCAACAGCAGCGTCTGGTTGAGGCCGGTCATGATCGCTGGTCGGGCGAGTGGTAGTTGCACGTCGGTAAGAACACGTTTTTCGGTGGCACCGAATGATCTGCTGGCCTCGATGACGTCTTCGGGAACCTGCCTGATACCGAGATTAGTTAGCCGCACCAACGGTGGTAACGCGAACACCATCGTCACCATCGTCGCTGACACTTCACCGACCTTCCAGAAGAAGATAAACGGCAACATGTACACGAACGAGTGCACCACTTGCATCGCATCGAGTGTCGGTCGGGTCACATTCCATATGGCATCACTTCGCCCGCACAAGATGCCAAGTGGGATGCCGATGATGGTGCACAGAAGTACCGAAATGAAGACCATCGCAAAAGTGCTCGTTGTCTCCGACCAGTAGTCGGGACCGAGTAACCCACACGTTGCGACCATGACGCCGGCCATAAGACCGATCTTGGTGTTACGGGCCACGGATCCAATGATGAAGAAGCTAATCGCCACCCAATACCATGGGATGTCGATAATGCTCGTGCGGCTAGGGTCTTCGTTCAGCAGCAGGTCGAACAAGGTCTGGAAGGGCCAACGGACAATAGCTATCAACCATTCGAGATTTTGATCGGTCCAGTCGACGATCTGCTTGGTCCATTCGCCGAAATGCAACTGAAAGCCGTCTAGCCAGCTGTTCTCAGTGAACTGTGGTTGAGCTGCGAAGTTGATACTCATGCCTTGTGTCCTTGTGCGCCAACCAGATCAGTAGCCGTTTCGACAGATTCGACGGACGAGGCCGTGTTATCCGGGCGCCGGATATCAGCATAAATTCGCTGTCGCCGGAAGTCTTTGATTCCACTGCGCCCAATGGCAGAGAGGATGAACCCTCCGGCGAGGGCGAGCAATACTCCTGCACCCGTGAGCGCAGTCTCGTCGTTGAAGTAGTCGGCGTCGCCGTTTCGCGAAACCGTGAAAGCCCAGGCCAGCGGAATAGCTAGTACGGCTGCACCGAGGCCGGTGATGAGGCTGGCGAGTTGCCAGCGACGTGCCTCGTTTGCTGGTGGGGAAACACTGAGTAACAACGCGCCGATCAGAGCGGCGATGGCAAATAACAAGGTTGGCCAGCCGAGTGCGGGCCCGTCGCTTGACAACCCACCGAAGAACTCTCGATTGCGGAACCCGGCGCGCTCGTCGACGCTCCAGGCAGCGCTACCGCCGCCCCATACGAGGAGTAGTGCCACTACAGCACCGATCGACGACGGGATCGAGATGCCGGTTGAGAGTGGCCGCTGTGGTGTGTATGGGGCGACCCTGATCGCGTACAGGCTTCCACCAACGGCGACGAGGCCGCCGATGAGCGTGATCCACAGCCCGATGCCGTCGCTGTAGTTGTCGACTCCGGCTGGGGCCCGTGCGAGCAGGTAACCAATTGGCAAGGCGAACGCCACGATGCTGCAGATCAGCGCTCCATCGGCGCCGAGACGAGGGGTGTCATTGATCCAGGTGTCGACCGCAATCAACACCGCCACGATGGCGAATAGTGCCATCGCTACCGTTTCGATGCCGTCGAAGCCGACCGAGGCGACGTTCAGGACGAACATCACGACGATCAAGGCCGCCATGGCCGCGAGTAGGACGCCTTGGGCCTGATTCAGTCTTTTGCTCACGTCCTGGCCAAAGGACACGAGCGGGCGAGTCGCGGCGAGGATGGCAAATATCGCGAACACGACTACCAGAATGCCGAAGAAGCTGCCGCCGGAACCAGCGACGCCACTCATGCTCTGCCCAGGAAGGCTTTCGTCGGCGGCTCGTGCCCACGAAGAGATGACACCGGCGTCCTTTGCCCATGGCAATAATGAACCAATGATGGCAACCAGCCCTCCGCCGATGACCGTCAATAGTCCGAGCCGTTCGGCCGCCGAGATGGGAACGAGACGTTCTGTAGGTTCTTCTTCGCGGTCAGCAACCGCGTGATCGACCTCTGCAGCTGCTTCGATAAGGAGTCGTTCCGATTCGGTGTCGGCTTCGTCGGGTGAATGCACGTTGGCGAGCAAGTCTTCCGGGTTCCGGCGGTGAGCCCAGGCATTGCCGATTCGTCCGAACAGGCTCAGGCCGTCGTCTTCTTCGGGTTGGCTAATTCGGTCGAGGACGACGGCGACGAAGAAGAACGCAAGTCCGGCGGAAGCCGCGAGCGCCGTGTCGAGGTTGTTGATGGCCCGGAAGATGAGTCGTCCGAGCCCGTCAGCACCCATGAAAGCGGCGATACCCAGCATCGAGATGGCCAGGAGTAACGTCTGGTTGAGGCCGGTCATGATCGCCGGCCGAGCGAGGGGAAGCTGCACATCGGTGAGCACCCGAAATTCGGTTGCTCCATAGGATCGGCTGGCTTCAACGATGTCTTCAGGTACTTGACGGATACCTAGGTTGGTCAAGCGCACCAGTGGTGGCAAGGCAAACATCATTGTGACCATGGTCGCCGAAACATTGCCAATGCCCCAGAACGCGATGAAGGGAAGCATCCATACGAAGGAGTGGATCACCTGCATGGAATCGAGGACCGGACGGGTCACTTTCCAGACAGGGTCGAGGCGGCCGCAGAGGATGCCGAGCGGTAGTCCGATCGCGGCGCATAGGAACACAGAGATGAAGATCATGCCGAACGTCTTCGACGTCTCGAACCAGAAATCTTGGCCGAGGAATCCGCAGGCCGCGACCATTATGGCAGCCATGAAGCCGATTCGCGTATTGCGTAGCACGGAGCCAAGCACGAAGAAGCCCAGCACCAGCCACACCCACGAGATGCTCATGATCGACGTGCGATTGACGTTCTCGTTCATGATGAGGTCGAAGAGCGACTGGAACGGCCACTTGATGGCATTGAGTAACCAACCGAGCTCGCCGTCGATCCAGTCGACCGTTTGGGTGAACCATTCGCCGACAGGGATTCGGAACTGGTCGAGCCAATTATTGTCGCTGATGTCGTTGTTGGTTTCGGCCTGCAGGAGCAGCAGCATTACATGAACACCTCACGTTCGAAGCCGTCAATAAGGCTCTCGACGCGTCCCATCTCCTCGACCATCTCTCGAGGGTGGAGGGCCCCGACCAGGGAACCATTGTCGTCGACGACAGCGATGCTCAAGCCCTTGCCCGCGGCCGCGTAAATATGGTTGAACTTCGAAGTTGGTGTTGTCTTCTCGAAGTCAGTGCGCAGCGCAGAGGCGAGGTCGTTGCCTCGAGTTGTGGCAAGAAGTGCGTCCTTGGGCATGAGAAGGCCGGTAGGTCGGCCCGACTCGTCGACCACAAAACCGCCCTCGCCAGAGTTCGTTCCGATCTTGGTTATGGCGGCTTGTAGGTCCATGGACGCATCGATGGTGACAGCGCCCCGCATGATCGTTGCGACGTCGATGACTCGCCCCTGATCGACGTCTTGCACGAACTCGGCCACATAACCGGTCGCGGGTTGGGTGAGAATCTCGTCAGGGGTGCCGATCTGAACGACGGCACCATCCTTCATGATGCAGACTCGGTCGCCGATACGCAGCGCTTCGTTCAGGTCGTGGGTGATGAACAGGATCGTCTTCTGGAGATGCTCCTGAATCGCCATCATTTCGTCTTGCATCTGGCGGCGAATGAGCGGGTCGAGTGCCGAGAAGGCTTCATCCATGAGCAGAACGTCGGGGTCAGAAGCAAGCGCACGGGCGAGACCGACGCGCTGCTGCATGCCACCAGAGAGTTCGCTCGGGCTCGATTGGGCAAATGCGCGTAGTCCAACGAGATCGAGCGCCTCGAGCGAGCGGCGGTCTCGTTCGCTTTTTTCGACACCCTGAACCTTGAGCCCGTATCCGGTGTTGTCGATGACCGATCGATGGGGGAAGAGAGCGAAGTGCTGGAAGACCATGCCCATCTTCTGGCGGAACTGCTGCAGCGCCGTACCCTCGAGTTGTTGCACGTCGGTGCCGTCGACGATGACTTTGCCATCGGTGATGTCATGGAGCTTGTTGACCGTGCGTATGGCAGTTGACTTGCCTGACCCCGAAAGGCCCATCAGTACAAAGGTCTCGCCTCGTTTGACGTCGAAGCTGACGTCGGTCATGCCAACAACGTGATCGGTTGCGGCCTGTACCTCGTTCTTTGTGAGACCATCCTTTGCGAGCTTCAAGGCGCGACCTCGCGGTTGCGGTCCAAAAATTTTGTACACGTTTTCGAGTCGGATGATCTCGTCGGAAGCACTGTTGTCCGTGCTCATTCCCCTCCAATTGGTCGGCGTGTCACACCCCAGTAACGGACACGCAGCGATTAGAACGTACCACGCGGGAGCACCACCGACATTTGGCGCATTGTCATGTGGTTCGTTACTCAGCGTCAGTTCGACACGGCTGGCAACAATAAAGCCATCTAGAATTTAAATTATGGAAGCGACCTGCCCTCACTGTGGGTACGCACTTGGCGGAAAAGGGAGATCAGCGCAGGAGCGCGTCGCGCATAGCTCCCACGTAGGCACCGAAATCATCCCCGATATCGGAACGACGATCATGGCGGATACCGAGGTCGGTTCAGAAAGTCGTAGCTCCGTTGGCGGGATGCGACGTCGTCGCATGATCAGCGTCTTCGTCGTGTTGGGCCTCGTCGCACTGGTTGCGCTGATAGCAACTCTGGTCTTTGGAGACGATGGCGATGATGTCGCCGACGAACCCACTGTGCCAGCGATCGACCGTGTGGCGGCCGACTCTACGTCCTCTGGTGCCGATGTTCCGGCGGGGCCAGTCGCACGCAGCGGCGATCCGAACTTCCCCCCGAGCGATGACCACTTGGCGTCAGATCGCATCGCCGATCTGTTTCGGCTCGATATAGACGGTGACCGACGATACGCGGTGGTCTACCCGAGTCAGATGGGTTTGCAGATGCTCAGTAGCGACGGGGCGACGGTGCCCGAGCTCAAGGTGGCGGTCGGATTCGAGGAAGCGGTTCGTTTTCCCTTGCTCTCCAATGGTGAGCAGACCTGGGCGGTCGATCCGAGCGACCTCAGTACCGTGTATCTGGTCTCGACCCAGTTCGAGGTGGTCGACATAGGTCTCGAGGGTGCGGTTGCGTTCATCAACCCGAGCATCGCACCTACCAATATCGGCATCAGCTCGTTCGGCGCGTGGGGTCCTGGGTTCGATGTTCCAGTAGGCAGTGAGATCATGGGGGTTCCCGGTCGCGGGCTGCTCATTGTTCCAGCGACCGGCGGTACCTATCGGCTGACCCGACGGGGGGTCGGTGTTGAAAAGGTCAGCGATGACCGAGTCGTCGCTGCTGGTATGCAGAGCGAGGTCTACGAGCGTTGCGACGAGGTCTTGGTCTGTGAGCTGTACGTGACCGGCGTCGACAATACCGAAGGGACCCGACTCGATGTCGGTGTCACATCCCAGGTGTATATCTCGCCGCTCGGCGAGTTCGTGCTCATCGCAAGCGGTGACGTCGCTCAGATCATTGAGATCGAAACGGGGGACCGTTGGGATGTTGCCGAAGGGGCGATCTCGGCGGCCGGGTGGTCGCCAGACGGTCGGTTCGTGGCGTTCGTCTCAGGAAATGACGTGGTGCTTGGCTTCCCAAACGATCGGCGGGCCGAACGCCTGACCTTGCCAATATTGCCGACGTCGTCAGCTCTGCTCGTCGTGGCGGACTGATTGGGGCCCGCGATCTTCGAGACACCGCTCGATGATCGGCATCGGCTGGTTGAACCGAGTGCGGTCTCGTTCTGAGACGAAGATGCTGGGCGGCACACGCCGATCGAACGACTTCATATAGGCATCGCCGTGCTGATCGAGTTGGTCCCACGCATTCGAGAAGACCCAGCCTGTTGGGCCGGTGACGTCTCGAGTAGCCCGACCAATAGTCGGCGACATTCCTCGCCGTCCGGCGCGGCGAGCTTGCCATTCGACGAAAAAGTCTTTCATGCGCGCCATACGAAAGGCTATCTCAATCCATGCTTAGGGCAGTCCTCAATCCAGGCTTAGAGCAGTCGTAGACAGATTTTTGGTGGCGAAACTACGGCTGGTCTGTCATAGTGCGCGAGTGCGACTCGATATCGACTCCTTGCGGACACTTCGAGCCATTGTTGAGTCCGGCAGTTTCACCGGTGCGGCAGCGCGCCTACATCTGACTCAGTCAGCGGTGAGTTGGAAGATGAAAAGGCTCGAGGAACGGCTGGGGCACGCGCTCTTGGTTCGTGATGGCAAGTCGATTGAGCCAACCGAGATGGGTCATGAGTTACTGACCCATGCCGAACGCATTCTTACGGCACACGACGACGCCGTAGCCGCTCTGAGGCTGCGTGAGCTCACCGGCACCGTACGCCTCGGGTGTAATGACGAACCGCAGATCGATCAGGTCGCCGACATCATCCGGAGCTTTCGAGAGCAGCACCCTAGGGTGGGGGTGCATACCCGCATCGGGTTGAGCAGCGTCGTCGGTGCATGGCTTCGCGCCGGCGAACTCGACCTTGCCATCGTCCAGGTCCTTGCAAGCGATCTCAAGGAAACCGATGTCGTGCTTCGCCGCGATCGACTCGGTTGGTTTGCCTCACCCGACCTTGCACTGGAAGAAGACGGCTCGGTGCCGTTGATCACGTTCGGCCCACGCGGCTTCTATCGGCCCATCGCCGAGAAGCTACTGCGAGAAGCCGGCTTCGAACATGTTGTCGTCGTCGAGTGTGAGAGCACGTCGGGTGTCATCGCTGCGGTTGAAGCAGGACTTGGTGTCGCCGTGTTGAATGAAGCACACCCGGTTGCGCCGGGTGTCGCGGTTCGGGGCGAAGGTCTCGGTTTGCCTTGTGGCCTCCCCGAGGTGAAACTGATCGCTCGCCGTTCGCAACGGTCGCGCGATGCGGCGGTCAGAGCACTGCAGGCCACTCTGGTCGAGGGTTTCTCCGTGGAACAAGCATCCGCCGGTGATCTTGGATAGCAACCCAGGGTGCGCATGCCGCGCGATTCGGTATTGGGTCAAGGCTGGTCCACTTAGCATCACCAATGGTGATGGCATCGCCATTTGTTATTCTGAGTCACAGGACGATCGTGACCTCGGTATGGGCAATGGTTGAGGTCATCGACGAACGTGGCACCAGTCGGCCTTTGATCCCGCAGACCTCGGTCGCCGCAGCAACGTGGGCACTCTTCGTCGGGCTCGCTCTGGTCATGGTGGGCAACGGCCTCAACGGGTCGGTGCTCGGGGTGCGAAGTGACGAAGAAGGCTTCAGTCTTGGGATTACCGGTGTCATTATGGCTGCTTATTTTGCAGGGTTCTTGCTCGGCACGACGTATGCCGAGCGAGCTCTCAAGAGCGTGGGGCACATCCGGGTCTTCGCTGCGCTGGCATCGGCTGCGTCGAGTGTCGTTCTTTTGCAGGC
>DNHM01000227.1:2884-7426 GCA_003485885.1 Acidimicrobiaceae bacterium | reverse complement strand
AGCTGTACAAAGAGATCGAAGAAGTATCGGGTCAAGACTGCGGCATCCACATCACCGGCGGAGTCATGCTGGCTGACACACCCGAACGAATGGACTGGCTGCGCATGAGCCACGCCCGCGGTCGGTACTTAGGCATGGAGACCGAACTGATCTCGGTAGCCGAGGCAAAAGAGCTCCTACCCATCTTCGAAGAGAAGTACTTCGTTGGCGCCATGTACGACGCGCACGAAGGTCACGTCGACCCGACCGGGGTGACCCATGCCTATGCCAAGGCCGCCCGCCAGGCCGGCGCCGAGATCTATCGAGACACCTGGGCCCGCGATCTACACCGCCAGGCCGACGGAACGTGGCGGGTCGATCTGATCCAGACCAGCACCGGCGAGGACGCTGGCGCCATTGTTTGCGACCATGTCGTGAATGCCGGCGGACTGTGGGCCCGCGAAGTCGGGCGCATGGCAGGTATCGAAGCCCCGGTGCTGGCCATGGAGCACATCTACATCGTCACCGAACCCCTCGATGAGGTCGCACAGTGGAACGCAGACAAAGGCAGCGAAATGCTGCATGCCATCGACTTCGGCGGCGAGATCTACATGCGCCAGGAACAAGGTGGACTGCTGCTCGGCACCTATGAACCGAATGGGCGCCCGTGGTCAGTCGAAGAGACTCCGTGGGAATTCGGCAGGCAACTGCTCGACCCAAACCTGGATCACATTGCTGAGTCACTGCAGCGAGGTTTCGACCATTTCCCTATCTTTGGGCGCTCAGGCATCAAGAGCGTGATCAACGGCCCGTTTACGTTCTCGCCCGATGGCAATCCGTTGCTCGGTCCGGTGCGAGGTTTGCCTGGTTACTGGTCTGCCTGCGCGGTCATGGCCGGGCTCTCTCAGGGCGGTGGTGTTGGTCTTGCAGTTGCGAACTGGATCACCGAAGGCGACCCCGGCTTCGACGTGTGGGCCATGGACATCAGTCGCTACGGCGACTTCGCCTCGATGGCGTGGACAAACACCAAGGTGCGCGAGAATTATGGCCGCCGCTTCCGCATCCGGTTCCCGAACGAATTCCTTCCCGACGGCCGGCCGCTGGCCACAACCCCGATCTACGACAAACTCGTTGCAGCCAATGCGGTATGGGGTGATTCGTTTGGACTCGAGACAGCGCAATGGTTTCAGAAGCCAGGACTCGACCCCATCGAAGAGTTCAGCTTTGGCCGCTCCAACGCATGGGAGCAGGTCAGGGCCGAGACCCTGGCCGTGCGTAACGGCGTCGGTCTGATGGAGACATCAGGATTCTCCAAGTTCGAGTTCACTGGGCCCGGGGCCCGCGACTTCCTAGACCGGTTGATTACGAACGCCATGCCAAAACCCGGCCGCATGGTTCTCGCTCCAATGACGAACGAGGCCGGCAAACTCATTGGTGATCTCACGATTGCCTGCCCAGAACCCGCACGAGGTTTGGCCGAAGGACCCCGCTCGACCGTCACTGGCGGCGCAACCGCAAACACGTCGGCCGACGAACGGTTCTTTGTGTTCGGTTCGGGTATCGCAGAGCGGTACTACGAGCGCTGGTTCGACGAACATCTTCCGGCCGATCCCAGTGGCGTTGACCAATCGGTGAGTTACCACACACACGGTTGGGACATGTGCGGCCTTTCCATCGCTGGGCCTCGCTCTCGTGAACTATTGGAACGAGTCACTGGCGCCGACGTGTCGACCGAAGCCTTCCGGTTTATGGGCTTCCGTGACCTTGAAGTCGGCTGGGCCCGGGTGTGGTGCGGCCGAGTGAGTTACTCGGGCGATCTGGGATATGAGTTCTGGATGCCATCGAGCATGCAGCGGTATGTCTACGAGACGCTGCTCGAAGCCGGAGCCGACCTCGACGTCCAACTCTTTGGTAGCGCTGCGCTCAACTCGCTTCGACTCGAGAAAGGTTTCGGAAGCTGGGCGCGCGAGTTCCGCCCGCTCTACACGCCGTTCGAAGCGGGTCTCGACCGCTTCGTGAAGCTTGATTCGGCCATGAAACCACATGGATTTGTCGGCCGTGATGCCTTGATTGCCGCTCAGGCCGACGGGCCAACACTTCGTTTGCTCACATGGGTGGTCGATGCCGACGAACACGACGTGATCGGCGACGAACCGATCTGGCACGACGGCCAGGTTGTGGGCTGGGTTACGTCGGGTGGTTATGCCCACCACAGCGAGGTCTCAGTTGCGCTTGGGTATGTACCAGCGGCACTCGAGACATCACGTGGTGAGTTTGAAATCGAAATCGTCGGCGTGCGCCATCAGGCCACTCTCGTCGACGGTTGCTTGTGGGACGCCGACGGGTCCCGCATGCGCAGTTAAAGCACGCTGGAGAAGAAACTAATGGCAGAAGTAACTATTGGATCCCGGCTACGAACCTCACCGTTCTACGACGCAACGATCCGAGCCGGAGCCCGGTCGTTCACCGTCTATAACCGCATGTATATGCCGACCGGATTCGGCGATCCTGCTGCTGAATACGAGCGCCTGACCACCGCGGTTGCGCTGTGGGATGTCGCCGCAGAACGACAAGTCGAGATCGTCGGGCCGGATGCAGCGGCGTTTGTGAACCATCTGTCTGCACGCGACCTCACCGGCATGAAAGTCGGGCGGTCCCGTTACGCCCCGATGTGTGACCACGATGGCCGACTGATTAATGATCCGGTCGCTCTGCGCGTTGACCATGACCGTTATTGGTTATCACTAGCCGACGGCGAAATCCTGTTGTGGGTTCGCGCCATCGCCGGCGAACAGGGCGCCAACGTTCGGATCTTTGAACCCGACGTATCCCCACTCGCTATTCAAGGTCCTTTGGCCGTGGACCTGGCGCGCGATCTGTTCGGCACCGAGTTGGTCGACAGCCTTGGTTTCTTCCATCACTGCCCGGTCAAGATCGACGGCATTCCGATGGTGTTGTGCCGATCAGGCTGGAGCAAACAAGGTGGGTTCGAACTGTTCTTGACCGATGGGTCAAAGGGAAACCGTTTGTGGGAGATCGTCATGACGGCTGGCGAGGTCTATGGCATCGGGCCTGGTTCTCCTGACCTGCAAGAACGTATCGAGAGCGGTTTGTTGAGCTTTGGGGCCGACCATGACCGTGACACCGATCCAATCGAAGCTGGTCTTGGCGCCTATGTGTCCCTTGACAGTGGCCATCCATTCGTTGGTCGGGTCGCACTCGAAAACCGTTTGGCAGAACACACCCGCCGCCCGGTTGTGAATGTCCGACTGCATGGTGACCCAGTGCCATGCCAGACACCGTGGCCAGCGTGGTTCGGTGCCATGCCGATTGGCATGCTGCGCAACGCGGTGTGGTCAACAAAACTCGAGTTGTGGTTAGGCCTTGCGCAACTAACCACCCCGCACGCCGAACCTGGCACTGTCTTCGACATCTCCCTGCCCGATGGCACGAACATCACCGCCACCGTCCACGACCAACCGTTCGGCGTCATCCAAACTCCCTAGCGGTCGTGCACCGCTCGCTTCGCCAAGGCATCGCCGTGACGCAAAGATGACAGTGCCTAAACATGACGGTGCCTGGCACCGTCATGTTTACAGAGACGCTGGTGTTCGGTAACGTCGCCTTCAGCTTCCCTGCGAAACAATGCAAGGGGAAGCTATGAGCCGCCTCCACCGTCTCGATCCCGAGCACGGCATTCACCACGTCTACAGCCGCGGCACGCGTCGATGGGCCTTGTTCATCGATCGCCTGGACTACCAGACGTTTCTCCACAGGTTGGGGGTCGTTTGTCATCGCTACGGCATAACGATCCACGCGTTCTGCCTTATGGGGAATCACTTTCACCTCGTCGTGTATTGCCAAGACGGAAACATCTCTGCTGCATTGCGCGACCTGAAATCGCTCTACGCCCGACGACACAACGATCGCCATGGATTCAGCGGTCCGCTCTTTGAGTCGCGGTTCGGCTCCAAGCTCGTTGCGTCGTACGAATATCTCCGCACACTCATCCGCTACGTACATCGCAACCCACTAGCGATCGATAGCAGGAACCCGCTGGTGGCGCACGAATGGTCGAGTCATCGCTACTTTGTGGAAGCAACCTTGCATTCCCCCGAATGGCTCGACACCACTTTGCCGCTGTCCTTCTTTAACGATCGCCGTGACTATCGCCTTTTCGTGGAAGGCCCCGAGGCGCTTCGCTCTCAACCAGTCCGTATCGCTCTGTCGAACGACGTCCCACAGGACCGAGGTGACACCGCACTATCGACACTCCTGTTACTCGTGGCTGCGGTCGCCCGATGCGAAGTGGCCGACATCCGGGCGCGCAAGCGGAACGGTTTGATCGGCGTTGTCATGCTGATTGCGACCGACTTGGGCTTTTACACCGCTCGAGAGCTCGCCGACGCGTGCAACTTCAGCTCGGCCAGCGCTGTCTTCAACGCAGTTGCCCAGACCAGACACCGGTTGTCTTATGACGAGAGCCTGCAAGCGGTTCACCTCGCGACAGCTTCACATCTAGGAGCGATGCCGTAGACACAGGTCGCTAAACATGACGGTGCC
>DNHM01000227.1:2043-2850 GCA_003485885.1 Acidimicrobiaceae bacterium | reverse complement strand
GCCAGGCACCGTCATGTTTAGCGACCTGAGCGCGGCTCTCTCGACCTCACCCGTTCGATCTCTACCTCTACGGCAAGGGCGTCAGCGCTTTCGGGCGAGTGTCATACCGAAGTCGGCGGCGGCGTCAGTCCACTGTTCGACAATGGACAGACCTGCGGCCTCGAGTTCTGCAGCGATGCCCTCGAGTCGGAACTTGGCGCTGATCTCGGTGTGGATTTCTTCTCCAGCGCCGAGGTCGATAACTAGATCCAGATCGCGCACATGCACGGTCTGGGCAACCTTGCTTCGCACCCGAATATCGATCCATTCGTTATCGGCATCCCAATCGGCAACATGTTCGAATTGATCCAGGTCAAAATCAGCGTTCAGCTCGCGATTGAGCATCGTGAGCATGTTCAGGTTGAACTGTGCGGTGACACCCTTGGCATCGTTGTACGCCGCCCACAACCGATCAGAATCCTTGACCAGGTCGGTTCCCAACAGGAAGGTGCCGCCCGGTTCAAGGGCAGCGACGACGTCGGCGACGAATCGTTTACGAGCGCTTGGTTCGAAGTTTCCAATGGTGCTGCCCAGGAACGCCACCATGCCGGTGCCGCCGATTGGCACGAGCGGGATGTGACGGTCGAAGTCGCCCACGATGCCGTGCACCGATATGCCGGGATAGTCGTTGCTGATATTGCCGGCAGCAGATCGCAGCATCTCTTCGCTGACATCGAATGGCACATAACGTTTGAGCACATCAGCGGCGGCCATTGCATCGAGCAGGACTCGGCTCTTCTCACTGGTTCCCGATCCAAGCTCGACCAG